>JBAWFY010000614.1:0-4819 GCA_049592335.1 Occallatibacter sp. | reverse complement strand
GCCCGATGTGGTCACCACCTGCGTCGGCCAGGCGGCTTCGATTGCCTCGGTGCTGTTGGCTGCGGGAGCTCCCAAGAAACGTTTTTCGCTCCCCAATTCGCGCATCTTGATTCACCAGCCCTGGATGTCCGGCCTCTCGGGACAGGCCACCGACATCGATATTCATGCGCGTGAAATTTTGCGCATTCGCGAGATCACCAACAATCTGATGGCCCGCCACACCGGCCAGCCGCTCGATCGCATCGAGCGCGACGTGGAGCGGGACTTCATTATGAACGCCGAGCAAGCCAAGGAATACGGGATCGTGGACGAGATCATTGACCGGCCTATCGTCGACCGGCCGCGCACATAGCAGCGGTTCAGGATTTGGGTTAAACTCTTCGGGGGGAGCACAAGGGGATGAAAACGCGGATAGGAGCTGAAGAAGCTTTGAGATGCTCATTCTGCCATAAATCGCGGGACGCGGTAGCCAAGTTGATCTCCTCGCCCAGCGACTACCCTCGCGCGTACATTTGCGACGAGTGCGTTGCGGTCTGCAACTCCATCCTCGAAGACGATCGCAGCGGCGAAGCTCCTGCCACGACTGCCGGCCATCTTCCCAAGCCGACCGAGGTCAAAAGTTTTCTCGACGATTATGTGATCGGCCAGGACCAGACCAAGAAGAAGCTCGCCGTCGCCGTCTACAACCACTACAAGCGCATCCAGATGAATCGTTCGCGCTCGGGCGACGTGGAACTGGCCAAATCGAACATTCTGCTGGTCGGCCCCACCGGTTCGGGCAAAACGCTGCTGGCGCACACGCTGGCCAAGATGCTCGATGTGCCGTTCGCGATCGTCGACGCGACCACGCTCACTGAGGCTGGCTATGTGGGCGAGGATGTCGAAAACATCATCCTCAAACTTCTCCAAGCCGCCGACGGCGACGTAACCCGCGCCCAGCAGGGCATCATCTATATTGACGAAATCGACAAGATCGGTCGCAAGGACGAAAACCCCTCCATCACCCGCGACGTCTCGGGCGAGGGCGTGCAGCAGGCCTTGCTCAAGATTCTCGAGGGCACTGTCGCCAACGTGCCCCCGCAGGGCGGCCGCAAGCATCCACACCAGGAATTCACCGCCGTCGATACCACCAACATTCTCTTCATCTGCGGCGGGGCTTTTGTCGGGTTGGAGCGCGTTGTCGGACGTCGCGTAGGCAAGAAGGCCCTCGGCTTCCGCGCCAGCGACTCAGAAGAGCAGGTAGTTGGCTTGGCCGCGCATCGCGACACCGAGTTGCTGCGCAAGACCGAGCCCCAGGATCTGATCAAGTACGGGCTGATTCCCGAGTTTGTTGGTCGCCTGCCGGTAATGGGCGTGCTCGACGAGCTCGACGAACCCGCGCTGATCGAGATTCTCACCAAGCCGCGCAACGCCATCCTCAAGCAATACCAGCGCCTCTTCGAATACGAAAACGTGCGCCTGCACTTCACGCAGGAGGCGGCCTGCGCCATCGCCCGCGAAGCCTTGGCCCGCAAGGTGGGCGCGCGGGGACTGCGCATGATCCTCGAAGAGCTGATGCTCGACCTGATGTACCACCTGCCCTCGAACAAGCGCGTCCGCGATATCGAGATCACCAAGGACATGGTGGAGCGCCGCGATCTGTCGCTCTGCCTGCTCGAAAAGGCCGGCTAGAAGCGAATTTCATCCTCCGAATGTCCAACGCCCCCTCCCACGAACCTCGAACATGGGAGGGGGCTTTTATTTGTTGCGGAACGAGCACGCGGGCAAAACGATTGACATTGATTTCCGTTTTTGATGTATTGAGTCGAAACGGCCCATGCGGGCAAGGCTCAGACTCTCAAAAGATTATGACTCATTTGGATGCTCGCGAAGACGGGCGCTGAAAGCTGCCTCAAAGGCCGAAAGAGAAGAGTGGGAAGTCAGACTTCAAACTCTTCCTAGCGACCACGGAAGAGTTTGAAGACCTCTTTTTACCGCTACACTTCCCCAAATCAATCGTTCGCTCCGGTCCTGCAGTGTGCCTGAAGATTGTTGGAGGCCTTCGTGACGATCCCCGGACCGTTGATCACGCTCTGCTTTCTGCTGATGATGGTCTTCGGCGCCTTTCTGGTTCTCTATTCCGTGCTGCGCCTGGCGCATTACCGGCCGCTCGAACCCTCCGAGGTGTCGCTGCCGTGGCTGAAACTCGAACTGAAGGGCCCAGCATGGCTGGTCCTGATGCTGCTGGGCGCAGTCATGATGGCCACGCCGATCATCGCCGCGGCTCTACAGGAACCGGCAAGTGTCACTTTGCCGCCGGCATCGGTGCAACATGTGCAACAGATCAACCACACCGACAATCCGGCCTTCGAGGTGGTTCGCGATGTGAGTCTGTTAGATCTGCGCGAATCCCAGACGGCATCCTGGTACTCGCGATTGCTTACTTGGCTACATATCCGCAGCAACAAGCAGAGGATCCAACCCTCTGTGCTCAAGAAATACCTGATCGTGCGAAAGCTCGCTCCCGCCGACAACTTTCAGATGGCTTTCGCCACATCCGGTCTCCTCGATGTGCATTGCGTGACCCATAGCGCAACGTACCAGAACTCGAAGACCATCGAAGGATCTCAGGTGACCGATGGCTGGAACGTGATCGCGGACGTGAGCACGGTTCCTGTCGGCACAGAGTTTGAGATTGCCGTCGAAGCAACATATTGGAACGCATTCAATGGAGACGGTGGCGACGATTTCACAACACACGCGCGCAAGCAGGATGCACCGGAGGACATTTCTATCTTTTTGCTCTTTCCCCAGGACAAGCCGATGAAGAATATTGCCGTCACCGAGTATTCGCCCGACGGCGGAACGGAGAGCCCATTCCAGGGGAGCATGAGAGAATGGCGGGGTCCCGCAGGCCAATCGTACTACTGGACAACCACCAATCTACGGCCCGGTTACTATTATAAGTTCACGTGGAAATGGTGACGATATGCGGCTACGCTGCGCATCGCGCGGCCTTTTCAATTCAGGCGATAGATATCTATCCACCGATCACCGCGGGGAAGACGTAGTTCGTCGGTGCGCATCCATGGTTACCAATGATTGCAGCAGCGGTGCATTGCCAGCCCTTTGCTCGAAGTGGGCTTCGCTGTACAATCCCATAAAGACCTCGCGCCGCTTTTGCATCCTGCAGGGGCTGTACGACGTCTACAGGGACATCCGATGACCGTACCTCGCGATAAAAACGATCCGCGCAAGCTGCCTATGATGCCCATCCGCGACATGGTCATCTTCCCTTATATGATGACGCCGTTTGTGGTGGGCCGGGAATCGAGCGTGCGCGCGCTCGACGAAGCCCTGAACGGCGACCGTAAGATTTTTCTCGCCACGCAGCACGACGCCTCGATCGACGAGCCCAAGGCGAAAGACATCTATCAGGTCGGTTCCATCTGCAATATTGTGCAGAGCGTGAAGATGCCCGACGGCAACATCAAGGTGCTCGTCGAGGGTGTGGAGCGCGCCAAATCCGTCGAAGTCACCGATCGCGACGGCTTTTTCGTGGCCACGGTGCGCACCGGCAAACGCGAGATCGAGATGACGCCGGCCATCGAGCAGTTGATGCAGCGCGTGACGACGCTGTTTGAGAACTACGTCAAGCTGCAGCAGTCGCTGAACTACGAGACCATCATCGCCACCGTGCGCATGGACGAGGCGGCCAAGCTCTCCGATACCATTGCCGCGAACCTGCAGATCGGCATCGAGGAAAAGCAGGAGTTGCTGGCGATCTTCGATCCCGCTACGCGGCTGGCGCGCATTGCCGACGTGCTCGACGTGGAGATCGAAAAGCTCGATCTTGATCGCAATATTCAGTCGCGCGTGAAGCGCCAGATGGAGCGCGCGCAAAAAGAGTACTACCTGAACGAGAAGATCAAGGCCATCCAGAAAGAGCTTGGCCGCGGCGAGAAGAGCGAATTCGACGAGTTGCGCAAGAAGATTGAAGCCGCGGGCATGCCCAAAGACGTTCTGGACAAGTGCATCCAGGAGCTCAAGAAGCTCGAAGCCATGCCGCCCATGTCGGCTGAATCCACCGTGAGCCGCAACTATATCGACTGGCTGCTGGCCGTGCCGTGGAAGAAGCGCTCCAAGGAAACCCGGTCCATCGACTACGCGGAAAAAGTTCTCAATACCGATCATTATGGGCTGGAAAAGATCAAGGAGCGCATCCTCGAATTTCTCGCCGTACGCCAACTCGTGAAGAATCCCAAGGGTTCTATCCTGTGCTTTGTTGGGCCTCCCGGCGTGGGCAAGACGTCGCTCGGAATGTCGATCGCCAAGGCCACGGGCCGCAAGTTTGTGCGCCTGTCGCTGGGCGGCGTGCGGGACGAAGCGGAGGTTCGCGGTCATCGCCGCACTTACATCGGCGCCATGCCCGGCCAGATCATCCAGCACATGAAGCGCGCGGGGACGAAGAATCCGGTATTCCTGCTCGATGAGGTGGACAAGATTTCGTCGGACTTCCGCGGCGATCCCGCGTCGGCGCTGCTGGAAGTGCTCGATCCCGAGCAGAACACGACCTTCCAGGATCACTATCTCGACGTGGATTACGATCTTTCGCAGGTTCTCTTTGTCGCCACGGCCAATGTGCTGCACACGATACCGGCTGCCCTCCAGGATCGCATGGAGATCCTCCGCCTGCAGGGCTACACGGAGCAGGAGAAGCTAGAGATTGCGCGCCAATACCTCGTCAAAAAGCAGCGCGAGCAGACCGGCCTCACCGAGAAACAGATCACCATCGCCGACGATGCTATCCTCGAAATCATCCGCGCCTACACCCGCGAAG
>JBAWFY010000613.1:0-2082 GCA_049592335.1 Occallatibacter sp. | reverse complement strand
TGGTGTGGATGGATCAGCGGCCGCTCGATACCAATCGCCGTTATCTGCTGAAGCACACCAGCCACACGGTGCCCGTGGTAGTTTCTTCGGTCGATCATCGCGTGGACCTCGGCGCGCTCAGGCACGAGTCCGCGGCCACGCTGCGCATGAACGATATCGGCGCGGTATCGCTGCATCTGCTGCGGCCTATCGCCGTCGATCTCTATCGCGAGAACCGCTCGACCGGCGCGCTGATCCTTATCGATCCCGAGACCAACGCCACGGTGGCGGCGGGCATGGTCACGGCTGCGCAGGGCCAGGCGGTGGCCGGAGACGAGGATGAGGCTGCCGCCTGGGGACGTGTGACTGCGGGCGAGCGCGAGGCGCGCTGGGGTCATCGCGGCGGAGTGCTGGAGCTTGCCGGACCGGCGGGCCTGATCGACGCGGTGGAGCGTTCGTTGTTTGCCGTGGGCGCTGTTACCTGCCGCGTGGATGCCGAAGGCCCGGCTTTCAGAGAGAATCCGAAGCTGCTCGGCGCGGTGACGGACGTGCAGGCGCAGGCGGGACTGATTGCGCTGGTGGTGCGCGCTCGCGAAGAGGCAGCGCTCACCGCAATCGCCGGCGGATTCGAGATCATGCTTGACGCGGATAACAGAATGCATGCCGTGGCACAGGTGCACGAATTGCTGCGGCGCGCAGGCATCTTTATCTCCTCAGAAGGGGCGGATTTGTGATGGGCGTTGCTGAGATTTCTGCCGAAGTGAACGCGAAGCTCGATGCGGTGCGGGCCACGCTGGCTGAGGAAGTGACCGGGCGCGGCGACGTTTGCCTGACGTGCAGCTTTCAGGCGGAGGATGTGCTGCTCACGAAGCTTGCCATCGCGCTCGATCCGCGGATTCCGGTGCTGTTTCTCGATACCGGTTACCACTTTGCGGAGACGTATGCGTATCGCGACCGGATGGCGCGCGAGTGGGATCTGAACCTGATCAATCTTCTGCCGGAAAAAACTGTAGCCGAGCAGGAGGCGGAGCACGGATTGCTTTACAAATCGGCGCCGGACCGCTGCTGCGGCTTGCGGAAAGTTGAGCCGCTGTTCAAAGCGGTTGCCGGCTATCGCGTGTGGCTGACCGGGCTGCGCCGGGAACAGGCACGGAGCCGCGCGGCGCTTGAAGAGCGTGGGATGTTTGCGTTGCCGGGCGGAAAGCAGGTGCTGAAGCTGGCGCCGCTCGCCGAGTGGACAACGCGGGACGTTTGGTACGCCTGCGAGCAGTTGAGCATTCCGCTGTTGCCGCTTTACGCGCGCGGTTATACGTCGATCGGTTGCGAGCCGTGCACTACGTTGCCGCTCGATCCCAACGATCCACGCTCAGGTCGCTGGAGTGGACAAAAAGTGGAGTGCGGAATTCACATACAAGCAGCAAGTTAGCAGGTCAGCAAGCCAGCGGTGCTGGCGGAGTTTCTCCGAACAAAAGGAACGGAACCTGGCGCATGGAATACATCATCGGATTCTTTATTGCCGTTTTTATTGCTTTGACTGGGGTGGGCGCGGGCACCATCACGGTGCCCGTGCTGGTGCTTTTTCTTGGCGTGCCGGCGCCGGTCGCGGTCGGCATCGGGTTGACGTTTTCGACTGCGGTGAAGTTGATTCTTGCTCCAGCTCAGATCGCGCGGCGCAACGTGGTCTGGCGCACGCTTGGATTCATGCTGCTGGGCGGAGTGCCGGGAGTGATCGTTGGCTCGCTCTTCCTCCGGCATCTCATCAGCACCGGTTCGGCCAACCTGCTGAATGCGATCCTGGGCATCATCCTGGTGACCACGGCAGCATGGCAAATCTTCTATTCGTTCCGTGCTGCGCGGCAGAACGCGAACCGGCGCGACCGAAGCCCTATCCTTGCGTGGCTCATGTTGCCGGTAGGCGCGGAAGTAGGATTCTCGTCTGCGGGAGCGGGTGCTTTGGGCAGCGCAGCTCTCTTGAGTCTGACGCCGCTTGAACCAGCGCAGGTGGTGGGCACGGATATCGTTTTCGGATTTCTGGTTTCGCTGGTCGGCAGCGGAGCGCACTGGTTCACGCATTCCATGAACACCGCGCTGCTGCTGCATCTC
>JBAWFY010000612.1:0-11341 GCA_049592335.1 Occallatibacter sp. | reverse complement strand
CTTCAGGATCAGTTGGAACTGTGTGTGCTTGAAAAGCCGGTTGGGATTCTCGCCGTAGCGCCCGTCGGCCGGCCGCCGCGAAGGCTGCGCATAACCAACTTTGTACGGCTTCGGCCCCAGCACGCGCAGAAACGTCTCCGGACACATGGTGCCCGCGCCCACTTCCACGTCGTAGGGCTGCTGGATCACGCATCCGCGCTCCGCCCAGAACGCCTGCAGGCGGAACAGCAAATCCTGAAAAGTCAGCGAGGCAGGCTTCATGATCGGTGTGGCTTCGGAGGAGGTCACAGACAAATCTCTCTCATCGGAACTAAAGATCGATTTTAGCAGTTGGCATTCGAGCGCGCTGATTCAGCCTCCCAGCCGCGCAATTGCCTCCGCGCTCTTGAGCTTGCGCTCCAAATGCCGCTCCAGTGTCTGCAGCGTGAAGCGCCGCAAATCCTGCCCGCGCTTGCGCGGCCACGGTTCAGCGGCGAAGGATGCGGCCGGCGCGCGCAACATGCGCTGGGCCAGTTGCCACGAATCTGCTGAGAGTGCGCTCGCTGAGCCGTTGGCGTGCAACCCGCAGAAGAGTCCGTCGGTGTAGCTCGAAAATGAAACCTCGGCTGCATGCAATGCCTCGCCGCAGACGATGCAGCGGCCGATGTCGGGCAGGAGTCCCATCAATCGCGTCATCCACAGCGAAAAATAGGTGAGCGCCATCCAGGGTTGCACTATGTCGGACTGGACGGCCGCGGTCTGCTCCAGCACCGAAACCAGAAGCCGGAATACGGCGTCCTGCGGGTCGCGCTCGGGCAGGGCCTCGTCGAGCAGCTCGGCGTAGAAGCTGAGCACCACCATGCGCGTGTGATCTACGGGTGCCGAGAGCGGCGAAAGCACGATCTCCAATTGGTCGAGCCGCACCAGCTCCTGCCGCGGCCGCTCGGCAAACCATGCCCGCGCCAGCGTCATCGGCTCCAGCGCCCCGCCAAAGCGCTTGCGGCTCTTGAGCGCCGCCTTGGCCACGCCGCGCATGCGCCCATAGTCGCGCGTCAGGAAGCTGACGATGAGGTCCGCCTCGTGCACCGGCCAGGTGCGCAGAACCACCGCTTCTGAGGAGAGCACGCTCATGCCTCTTCATCATCGCACCGGCCCGGCAAGTACGGCGCAAACACGCAAACGCGCGTCCCGCAGATGCAGGACGCGCGTTCGGTCGCACTTCAGTTGGATGAGGAGCAGATGCGCCGCTTAGCGGCCGAAATGCTTGGCGTTCTTCTCGGTAAAGTGAGCCCACTTCTCCGGCAGGTCGTCCTGCGCGAAGATGGCCGAGACCGGGCAGACCGGCACGCAGGCTCCGCAGTCGATGCACTCGACCGGGTCGATGAAGAGCTGATCGGCGTCGCCGTGACCGTCCTCATCTTTCTTGGGGTGGATGCAATCGACGGGACAGGCGTCCACGCAGGCGGTGTCCTTGGTGCCGATACAGGGTTCTGCAATGACGTATGCCATCTTGGCTCTCTCCGGGAAACTTCTTGCGGTCGCATTGCGAGCGCCGCACTGAACTTCACGTGGCTGATAGTAGCATACGGCCCGAAAGGGCTGGAAGCAGGGAGCGGGGGAGCAAGAAAGCGAAAAACCACACAGCGGAACGACTGCAATCATACGTGCCGAAAAGTGATACGGAAGACCAAGGAAACAAGAGAACCCGACTCGTTCGCAATCATCGACAGCAGGTTTTATTAGCAATCCCGCAAACGGGAAAAGAGTCGAAAGCGTGAAGACCTCGAAATGGGCGCTTAGACTTGCCTTTCTTGGTCCCTTGTTCCCTTGTTCCCTGCCGGGGTCCCCAGCGAGCGATTGTTGCTCGATGGGGTGGCTCGTTCCCTGTTTCTCGCAAACTCCTGCGGCGTGGGGATGGGCGCAAGATTGCGGCCCGCGAACATATCGTCGAAGAAGCCCATCAGCTCCTCGTGCAGCAAACCGTTGGTGGCAAGAATCTCATCGCTCGCCAGACGATAATGGCCCCCGGCAAAGTTCGTCACGCGGCCGCCGGCTTCCTCCACCAGCAGAATTCCGGCAGCGGTGTCCCAGGGGTTGAGATTAAACTCCCAGAATGCGTCGATGCGGCCGCAGGCCACGTAGGCCAGGTCGAGCGCCGCCGAGCCGGCGCGGCGCACGCCGTGCGAGCGCAGCGTGAACTCGTGGTAGAAGTGGATGTTCGGGCTCGCGTGCCGCTTGCGGCTGGGAAAGCCGGTGGCAAGCAGAGCTTCGGCCAGTTGCGCAATGCGTGAGACCCGCATCGGCTTGCCGTTCAACTGCGCACCGCATCCACGCTCGGCGGTGAAGAGTTCGTTGCGCATGGGATCGTAGATCACGGCGGCGACGATCGTGCCGTCCTCTTCCGGCCCATTGTCTTCGCGACTTGTCCCGCCTGGCCGATGCACCAGCCCCATCGAGACACAGAACTGCGGGAAGCCATGTGCGAAGTTGGTGGTTCCGTCGAGCGGATCAACGTACCAGCGGTATGCGCCGTCGAGCCGCTCGCGCGTGCCTTCTTCGCCGAAGATGCCGTGCTCGGGAAACACCTCGCCCAGCCGGCTGCGAATCAGCTTCTCCACGGTGCGATCCGCCACCGTTACTAGGTCGACGTCGCCCTTGTACTCGGTTTCCACGCCCTCAATGAAGTATTCACGCAGGCGTGCTCCGGCCTCGCGTGCGATGGCTGCTGCTTTGGCAACGAATAAGGAGTTGGTCTCGACTGCGGCCGTCTCACAGCTCACAGCGCCGCCTCGGGCGAGCCCTTGCCGTCAGAGGTTTCGTAGCGCGGCGTGCGCCGCTTCCCCACCTCGCTGATGGAGCGGATCTGATTCTTGTAGATGAAGAGGTTGGGGTGGTTCTCGCGAGTCAGGCGCAGCATGGAGTCGTCGAAGTACTCGATCCAGCCGCGCACGGTTTCGCCGTCGCGCAGCTTCACGTTCACAATCACCTGGCGATCGCTGAGGGAGCGCAGGTACATGCCTTCCTGGCCCGTTTCACCGGGCGGGGGTGTCTTGGAGCGGCGGCGCGAGGAGAGTGGAGAAGTCATATTGCCATTTTAGATGCAGAAAAGGGCTATCAAGGCGACATTTCATTGCGAACCAGTGGGAAAAGTCTGGGTCGCCCGAATATGGATTGGACCGGGATCAATGGCTGCTGCTAACCGGCGTGTCGGCGTAGTAGCCCGTCTTGTGCCGCACGATGAACTGATCGGCGGCGGCACGGGGGATGGTCACCGTGAGGCGGTGGAAGATCCTCCCGGGCTCCTGGTTCTTTGGATAATAGCCGAGCAGATATTGGGTGCGGAGGTCGTCGCTCACCTTGGCAAAGGCTTTGTCGAGGCCGCCGTCGCTCACGTAGAAATACTTGCCGCCGGTCTCCTCGGAGAGGGTGATGAGCGCATGCTCGCCGCCCAGGTCGCGGCCGGCGCTGGCTTCGATGGGCACGTCGATGAGCGAATAAATCATGACCTCGTTGCGCAGCGCGGCTTCGAGGGCCTGGTCGTAGGTGCAATCGGAGGCCGTGTCGTCGCCGTCGGAGACGAGCACGAGAACCTTGCGGCCTTCTTCGCGGCCCAGCTTTTCCGCACCCAGATAGATGGCGTCGTAAATGGCAGTGGCCCAGTCGCTGCGCAACTGGCCGAGAGCGTGGTCGATCACCGAGAGCTTATTAGTGAAGGGCACGAGTTCGCTCACCTCGGTGGCGAACTGGAGCACGCTCATCCGGTCCTGCGGGCGCAGAATGTCGTGCGCGAAATGGCGCCCGGCGGCGGCTTCCTGGTCCATATCTTTGCGCACGCTGCCTGAGGTGTCGATGGCGAGGGAGATGTTGAGGGGCAGCTCCGACTGCTTTTCGAAGACGGCAATCTGCTGCGGACGGTTGTCTTCGTAGATAGCGAAATCGTCTTTGGCGAGGCCGCCGACGAGGCCGCCATCTTTGTCGGTGACGTTGACGAAGACGCTTACGAGTTTGACGTGGACCTGGAAGGTGGCGGCAGGATTCTGGGCTGCGAGGGGAACGGAGGCCAGCGCGAGGAACGCACTGAGCGCGATGCGCCTGAAGAAGCCGAAGCTAGTCAAGTCAAAGCTAGCTTTCATGCGGGGCCTCCGCCGGGTGCAAAGCGATTTCCTTCGGAAACGGCTCGCCTGGAGCCCAGACTGCGCCGTCGGCGAAGGTCTCTTTCTTCCAGATGGGCACCGTTTGCTTGAGCGTGTCGATGAGCCAGCGGCAGGCCTCGAAGGCGGCGCTGCGATGCGCGGAGGCGACGACGATGAGCACGCTGGTTTCGCCGATTTCGAGGCGTCCGAGCCGGTGCACGATGGTTACGTGGCGCGCGCCGAAGCGATCGCGGGCCTTTGCGGCCAGCTCGCGCATCTGACGCAAAGCCATCTCTTCGTAGGCTTCGTAGTCGAGGAAAAGCGTGCGGCGGCCGAGCGTGTGGTTGCGCACAATGCCGTCGAAGACCACGACTGCGCCGTCTTCGCCGCTCTTGGCCTGCGCAATGATTCCCTGCGCATCGATGCAATCGCGGGTGAGCGCGACGGTGACATTTGCCTGCCCACCAATCTCGTCCAAAGGATTCGCCGTCCGCGCAGGACTCCCGCCGGAGACGGGGGGCAAGAGGCCCACTTCGTCGCCGTCGCGGAGGATGTGCGCGGCATGGGCGTATTCGGAGTTGACGCTGACGGCGATGCTCGAGAGGATTTCGTTTGCGGCGGACGGCGACGCTGCGCGCAGATGGTCGAGCAGCATGGCCACCGTGGCGCCCTCGGGCAGCTCCAGGGCGGCAGCCGTGGAACCGAGCCAGTCCTTCAACATTCCAAACGCAAGCACTTCGACACGCATCACTCGAAAGAATACCGCCTGCACGTTAGACGTGGCAGCTAGGAATCAGGAGTTTGCGCGGCAGCTGATTCAGGTCAATTTATAAAGGAAGCCGGTTGGAGTGCCCCAGAGGTTACGGGCGCGGTCCTCGTAGAAGATGCTGAACTCGATGCCGGAGATGTCGAAGTCGAAGAGGGGAACGCGGTCGAAGGTGTAATCGGCGCGGGGCGAGTACTCGTCGCCGCCGCAATCGATCATGAGGGCCTCGGCGGCGGAGAGGCGCTCAGGGTGCGTCAGCAACATGCTGGCCACGGCAAAGACGCCGAGGCAGTATTCGTTGCCGGCAATGGTCGAGCGCGTACGCCGGGCCGAACAGCCGCTATGCAGCTTGCCGGCCTGCGCAGCCACAACCAGAATGTCGCATCCCTGCTGCTGATCGGCCAGGAGGGACTCGGCAAGGCGGCTGCGTTCGGTCTGGCGCAGATATTCCTTGCCCAGCCGTCCGGCGATGCGGTTCGAGAAGCGGCGTTTCGCGGCGATGACTTCGAGGATGCGTTCGACGGCTTCGTTGTAGGTCGGGGCCACGGCCTGCCAGCGGGGGATGGCGAACCAGGCTTCCGGCTCTTCGGGAAGCGGAATGCGGCCCAGCTTCTCATTGCACGCGCCGAGCTGCGGAAATGCCTTCCGTAGATCCGTGACCTGTGCTTCCAGGGGCCGCACGCGATAGGCAGGCGGATAGCTGCGATCCGAGCCCACCTCCTCATCCTCGAACTTGTTGCTCACGGTATGGCTGTTGACGATCTCCATCACCGCGCGGATGACCTCGGACCTGACACTGCGCTCCGTTTCGAGCACCGCCTGCGCGCTTTGCTTATCGAGCTGCTCGATGGCGGCGAGATAGGCATCGCGCACACCCTCGTTCAGGCAGTCCTGGAGCCGCTGATTCTGTTCTTCGGTGGTGTTGCCCGAAAGATGCAGTGGAACGATCGTGTGTGTGGCCGCCATGCTCCTGCTCTCCACGTGGTTCCCGTGCGCAATCAGGATTTACCTCATCACCTGCCGGGGGTGATGCAAGCCCCGAAGGGACAGCCCGGCGCGTCGAGAACCGCGATGGCGTAGACAATCCGCCAGGTTCTATCCGGCCCTATCGGCGGCGGCGCGGGTCTCTCCACTTCGCGCGCTGCGAATGGAGGGGCCGAATCGAGCAGCCGAATCCGAAGCGGGGCGTTATTGAAACGAGGATCGAAACGGGAAAAAAGCGGAAAAGAGCAGGGAGGGATGCCCAAAAGAAAAGGCCGGCAGGTTCGCCGGCCCGTTGCGTCGAAGGCAGCCGTAGGTATCAGGCTGCGGCTACGACGGCTAAATCCGCTTCCACGGGCTGTGGCCGCATGACGAGCCTGGGCAGGGCCACAGCCAGCACATCCTCGACGTGGCTGGCGTAGCGCACATCCACGCCCGCCATCATCTCCGGCGTAAGATCCTCTTCCACATTCTGACGATTCTCTGCCGGCAGGATGACGGTATCAACGCCGGCGCGGCGCGCGGCCAGGAACTTCTCCTTGATGCCGCCCACGGGCAGCACGTTCCCGCTGAGCGTGATCTCGCCGGTCATGGCCGTGAGCGGCCGCACCGGTGTGTTAGTCAGCAGGGACGCGAGCACGGTCGCCATGGTGACGCCCGCCGAAGGACCGTCCTTGGGAATAGCCCCCGCCGGCACGTGAATATGAATGTCGAGCTCCTTGGTGAAGTCCTCGGGCAGGCCGAGGCGCGAGGCGTTCGAACGCACCCAGCTCATCGCGGCCTGCATCGACTCCTGCATCACCTCGCCGATCTGGCCGGTCATGGTGAAGCCGCCTTTGCCCTTCATCTTGTTGGCCTCGATGAAGAGGATGTCGCCGCCGGCGGGCGTCCACGCAAGGCCCACCGCAACGCCGGGACGCTTGACGCGCTCGGCCACCTCGGTTTCGACGCGCACCTGAATGCCGCCGAGAAACTCCTTGATCATCTCGCGCGTGACGATGAGCTTTTCGCCTTTGCCTTCAACCACCCGGCGCGCCTCTTTGCGGCAGACGGTGCCAATCGTCTGCTCGAGCTTCCTCACGCCGGCCTCCCGCGTGTAGTGGCGGATAATGTGGCGCACGGCCTGCTCGGGGAACTCGATCTGCTCCGGGGTAATGCCGTTTTCCCTTATCTGCCGCGGGATCAGATAGCGCTCGGCGATGTGTACCTTCTCTTCCTCGCTGTAGCCCTCGAGGGGGATGAGTTCCATCCTGTCCTGCAGCGGCGCCGGCACAGTGTCGAGCATGTTCGCGGTGCAGATGAAGAGGGCCTTCGAAAGATCGAACGGCACGTCGAGATAGTTGTCGCGGAAGGTATTGTTCTGCTCCGGATCGAGAGTTTCGAGCAGCGCCGAAGCGGGATCGCCGCGGAAGTCGCGGCCGAGTTTGTCGACTTCGTCCAGCATGATCACCGGATCGTTGGTTTCGGCGCGGCGGATGCTCTGAATGATCTGGCCGGGCAGAGCGCCGATGTAGGTGCGGCGATGGCCGCGGATCTCCGCCTCGTCGTGCATACCGCCGAGAGAGACGCGCTGGAACTTGCGGCCGAGCGCGCGAGCAATCGAGCGGCCCAGGCTGGTTTTGCCCACGCCCGGGGGGCCTACGAAGCAGAGGATCGGACCCTTCATGTCGGGCTTTAGTTCGAGCACGCTCAGGTAGTCGAGAATGCGGTCCTTCACCTTCTTGAGCTCGTAGTGGTCCTCATCGAGAATCTCGCGGGCCTTGGAGATGTCGACTTTCGATCCGGAGCTTTTGCTCCAGGGCAGCACCGCCAACCACTCGATGTAGTTGCGCGTGAGGCCGTAATCGGCAGCCATGGGCGACATGCGCCCCAGCCGTCCCAGCTCCTTGAGAGCTTCCTTTTTTACGTCCTCGGGCATGCCCGCGGCTTCGATCTTCTGGCGCAGGTCTTCGACGTCGCGCTGGCCATCGTCCTGCTCGCCCAATTCCTTCTGGATGGCCTTGAGCTGCTCGCGCAGATAATAATCGCGCTGCGACTGCTGCACCTGGTCCTGCACTTCGGTCTGGATCTTAGCGCGGAGCTGCTGGACTTCAATCTCCCTGGCCAGCAGCTTGTTCAATTGCTCCAGCCGTTCGGGCACGTTGGCCGTTTCCAGCAACTGCTGCTTGTCGTCCGTGGTCAGAAACGGCAGAGAGGAAGCTACGAAATCAACCAAGCGGGCCGGCTCATCGATGTTGGCCGCAATGGTCCGCAATTCGTCGGAGAGGGTAGGCGATTCGGAGACGATCTGCTGGAACTGGCTGACCACATTGCGCACCAGCGCTTCGAACTCCGGCGAAGAGGCCGGCAAAATGTCCTCGAGCGTCTCCACCTCGGCCATCATGAACGGTTCGGACTGGACAAAACGCACCAGCCGGACACGCGTCACGCCTTCGGTAAAGACAAAGCGGCTCTGGTTGGGCATGCGGACGACTTTGTGCACCGTGGCCAGAGTGCCCACGCCGTGCAGATCGGATGGCTTGGGGGTATCGAGGCGGGCATCGAGTTGCGCCGCCACCACAATCGACCGCTCATCGCCCATGGACTCGATGAGCTGGATGGAGCTTTCACGTCCTACTGTCAGCGGCAGGACGGCGTGGGGAAAGAGAACTGTATCGCGAACCGGCAGCACGGGTATGAGGCGCATCCCCGGCGCGGCCTTGGGTTCGTTCGAACTAGAAACTGACTGATTTGGCATTGAGTGTCCCCGTATCAACTTTTCTTCCGTTAGATAGTTCAGAAACGGAAAAGTTGCAAGTTCAGTTCCTTCCGGGCGCCTCGTTTGCTTTGCTTGCCCTCATGTACGCTGCCGCTTCATCTGCGGTTCCCGTTCCGGCTAAATGACTGTGAGAACAAGGCCTGCTCGCCTGTCCAGCAGCCGCCGCTACTGGATAGGATGCAGCTTTCCCGGCCAAGCAGAATACAGCTTTGCCGTCTGGGCAGGATTGTTTGTTTTGCCGTTCTGCCATATCGCGGCATCGCCGTCCGGCCAGGCCCCTTGCTCTACGGCCTGCCACAGCCGCTCCAAGGAATTTATCGGCGGGAAATGTGTGAGAGTGAGGGGGCGGCTGCATCCCCGGGCGGCATCCACGAGGAGCGAAGCTTCTGTTGCTTTGGTATTGAAACCAGTGGGGTTAAGCCACCGCAGGGCAAAATCAGGCCCCGGGGGAGGCTTCATCTTCCCGTCGGATGGCGGATTCGATGTGCTCCCAGACTTCGTCTGGAGGCTCAACGGCAGGAAACAGCTGTCGCGCCGCTTCGGCGATGGTCGTCAGGTCGGCCAGCAGGGCTGCGCAGCGCGCGCAGCTCTTCACGTGGGGATGGGAAGAGGCATCCTCGCCGGATGCGATCAGTTCGGACAGTTGCGCCTGAAATTCCACGCAGCTCATTTTCTCGGGACTGACGTTCATGGCTGCGCCTCCAGGCGGTCTTGTGCGCGCAAAGCGTCACGAAGTTTTAAACGCGCCTTATGCAGTTGCGACTTGCTGTTGCCAATCGAGCAGTCGAGCATCGACGCAATCTCATTATGCTCAAAACCCTCCACGTCGTGAAGGATAAAGATGAGGCGGTAGCCGGCGGGGAGGTCCGCGATGGCGCGTTCGAGCGCCAGCCGGTCGATCGCCCCCGTCAGCATGAGGTCGGGCGCGCCAAAGCTGCGGCTTGGGCCCTCTTCCGGGTTCGGCTCCATGGCCTCGTCGAGCGAGATCAGCGAAAGGCCTTTTTTCCGCAACTGCATCAGCACCACGTTGATGGCCAGCCGGTGCAACCAAGTAGAAAACGCCGAGTCGCCGCGGAAGGTGGCGATCTTGCGATGCAGCTGCAGGAAGGCTTCCTGCGTCAAATCCTCAGCTTCGGCCACGTTCCCCACCATGCGCAGGCACAGCGAGTAGATGCGCCGCTTGTGGAGGTTATAGAGCTGAGCGAAGGCGTGGTGATCTCCCGCCTGAGCGCGCGCCAGCACTTCGGCTTCGGCCGGGTTGGGGATCGCGGCAGCATACCCTGCAGGTCTACCATTTGGTGTGCTCTGCGTGGGTTTTTGACTGCGCTGGGGTGTCTGAGTCTGTGTGGGAACTTCGGACATTCGCTTCCTTGGTGGATACCGCTATACGCTTTGATGCAGGATCGCCGTGCCGAAGATCGCTGTGCTCAAAAAATTATGTCTCTCTATCTGGCACGGCCTTGGGAGTGGCACGGTTTGGGGAATGGCATGCAGTTCGGGAAATGAATGGGAACGGCTGCAGTTCGGATTCCGCTGCCAGCCAGGGGGAACGCTGCGGACCAAGCAGCGCAGTAAAGGACTCGGGCCGCCGGCGAAACATCTTCTTCCGGGTTTTGCCCAGGCTTCTTTCCTCGTTAGTATAAGGGTAAGCATCCGGGATTGGCTGAAGAGCGAATCCACCGCGGCCGGCACCCGCAACTTTGGGCGGTAAGGCGGTTTACGGGGGTTTGGAGGGGTTCTTGTCTTCCTTTTTCGTTGCCTCGCTATTTGAGATATGGTCTTGCGGACAAAGCCGGTAGAACGATGCGGTGCAGGAGCTACCGGATTCAGGGCCGGTTCAACATTTGTCTTCCGAGGCCGAATCTGGCGTTCAACTTCGGCGAGCCGCATTCTCACCGTCTCTTTTCTGTTCGCATCCGTACTGCTGGTTCTGGCTCCGCCCGGCAACGCTTTCTCGCAGGAGCCCCAAGCCGTTCCGGCCTCCACGCTTTCCTCTCCTGATTCCGCAACTCCAACCAGCGCCTCGTTAGCTGCCAACGCTCCCGTTGCCGCGGTCGGCTTCATCACCCAATGGGAGGGACTGCCGGTGCGCAGCATTTCATTTGAGGGAGTGACCGCCGATCAACTCGAGCCGCTTGCCGGCCACTTGCCCGCCACCGAAGGAAAGGCGCTGACAGAGGACGACCTGAAACGCAGTCTGCGCCGGTTGTATGGGACCGGCCTTTACGACACCATCGAAGTGCGCGCTGGGCGCACCAGCGACGGCGTAGCGCTGACTTTTGCCGGGGTCCCGCGGACATTCATCGGAACCGTGAGCGTGGATGGCGCCGCCGGTTCCACCACCAACATGCAGCTGGAGCGGTCGAGCCAGCTCGAGCCCGGCACTCGGCTCACGCAGGAGAAGATGCAGCGCGCCCTTGCCCAGATGCGCTCCACACTCGAGCAGAACGGCTATTACGAAGCGGCCATCGAGCAGAAGATGACGCCGCACCCCAGGCAGCAGCTCACGGACATCGCGTTTCATGTGGCTTCGGGTCCGCGCGCGCACGTGGGGAAGGTGGCCATCATGGGCGATGCTGGAATGACTCTCGAAGAGTTCCGCCGCCACGCCGGTCTCTGGAAAATCGCGCACGTCGATCGCGATACAGTCAATCGCGCCCTCGATGGCGTATCGCGGGCCTACCAGAAACAAGACCGCCTGGAAGCCGAAGTGAAGCTCGAATC
>JBAWFY010000611.1:0-2495 GCA_049592335.1 Occallatibacter sp. | reverse complement strand
GAACTTCCCCTCCTGGTACGACATCATTTTTCCGGAAAGCGGGGTCACTTCTTTGTAATTCCCGCATCGTAGGTATTGCGGGGTGTTGTGAAATGGGGCTACTATAGTTCCACTTTAAGGGGGCACCATCGCGCAGGAGGAAGTCCCATGAGGACTGTAACTCTCATCGCCGCGTTCGTTGCATTCAATCTCAGCGCCCTCCCCGTCTGCGCATCCTCGCCCCAAGACAAGTCGCCCGATTCTGAAGCAATTGCCGCTCTCGAAGTCCGTGCCGACCAGGCCCAGCCCCGCGAACAATGTTTTTTGTACGCCCAGCTCATCCAGCAGATGACGGAGCTGAGCATTCATCAGTATGCGGCAGGCGATTTCGACAAAGCTACCCACGTCCTCAAGCATGTCCAGTACATCGCGCAAAAGCTCCATATCGCGCTGGCTGAAAACGACAAGCGCCTCAAAGACGCCGAGATCCTGCTCAGCCACTCCGCCTTTCGCCTGAATGAGATGCTTCATTCGACAAGCATGGAGGACCGGCCCCTCGTACAGGAGACTCTGGCACAAGTCTCCCAGGCGCAAAACGCCACCATGATGCAAGTCTTCCGCAAATAGTCCGTGTCGAGCCGTTGGTGATCGGAAATTGTGTCAGTCACACATTCCCGCTTTGCCCTATTCCCTGCTCCCGCGTCTTTATGTTTGAATCAGACTGCTGGAGGCCTGCCGCCATGCGTTCTTACCTGACCGCGCTTATTTCCGTTTTCCTAATCGTGCCTCTCGCTGCGCAACAACAGAAGCGCGAACCGCTTACGGAAAAGCAGCAGGACGAGATCGCCGAGGCCGGCATCAACCCCGTCATCCGCGTCAATCTCTATGTCAAATTCCTCAACGAGTACTCCGGCACCATCAAAGGCTTGATTCCTCGCGCCCAATCCTCTGCGCGCGTTCTCCGCATTGACGACGACTTGCAGGATTTCGCCGCTCTTATGGACGAGCTAGGCGACAATCTCGATGTGTATTCGGACCGCAAGGCCGATCTTCGCAAATCGCTCAAAGGCCTCGACGACTCCATCGCTCAGTGGCAGCAGGTGCTGCAATCGGTCCCGAGCGAATCCGGCTTCGAACTGTCATTGAAGGAAGCGATTGCCAGCGCCAACGATCTTGCCGGCCAGGCCAAGCAACTCACCGCCGACCAGGAAGCCTACTTCACAGCCCATCCCAAAGAAAAAGGCCAGGACCGCTACGAGCCGCAGTAAGACAGGTTTCAAGTGTCAGGCTTAAGTCTTCAGAACCCAACTGGCCGTCCTCACTCTTCGATTCGGAAAAAATCGATGCCAGAAGGATAAATTTGGCTACGTCTTGGGTCCGCGGGCAAGTAGAGTATCCAGACCTCGGTACCAGCCTTCCGATAACGGTCGCTGGGGCATGTACCGACTTCAATTTCACCATTACTTGCGATCCTAAAGGTGTAATCGAGGGTGATTCGCCCCTTAGACGGACCGTATGATTCGCGCTCAGTAATGGTGCCGCGAACAGCGATGCCCTCTACCGCAAGGCGACGCTGCAACGGAAGTCTCCTGACGAACAACAAACCGAAGAACGCCAGACCCACTGTTAAGAAGACCGGGCCGAGGATCGAAAAGTGCGTCGTCGAATCGCCTGAGGCGTTCTTAATTATGTAAACCGCGCCTGTTCCTCCAAGGAAGAAAAACAGTAACGCGGTAAACACGTTGAACCACCCTGTTCCTGTCATCCTCACCCTACGCGGTGGCTTCACCATCAGTTTAGGGGGAGGAATTCTGGAATCGTTCGAAACGGACCCACTATTCACCGCTTAAACCCTCCAGGACCAACTTTCCATCATTCTATGGACACACAGACCTTACTTCGCACCGCCCGTCTCCCAGCGAACCTACCTCGGCACCTGAGACGAGCCCCTTTGTAGAAGAATCCATCCGCAGTTGGCCCTGAATCCGAAACATGGCGCCTGCTATTCTGCCATCAGTGGCCCCCGACGTCATTCCCATCTTTGAGGAAGAGTATCGCGCGCTGCGTCCGCGTGCGCCTATGCCGCCTTTTCAAGTACGCTTCCGGCGCTTCACTTCGCTCAACACCACCATCCGCCTGCGCGAAGGCAAAATCCACGCCAGCCTCTCCGACCTGCTCGAAGGCGCGCCGGAATCCGTTCTTCATTCGATCGCGCACATCCTGCTCGCCAAGCTCTACCGCAAGCCCATCGATCGTGTGCACAATCTTCGCTATAAGCGCTTCGCCAGCTCGGCTGCAGTCACGCGTCAGACGGAACTCATCCGCACTGCGCGCGGCGCCAAGCGCTACTTCGGCCCCGAAGGCCGCTACTATCACCTGGAAGAAATCTTCGACTCGCTCAACCTGCGCTTCTTCGGCGGCCTGCTCGGCCGTCCTGATCTCACCTGGAGCGAGCACCACGCCAAGCGTTCGCTCGGTCACTACGACGCCGCGCACAACACCATCGTGGTCAGCCG
>JBAWFY010000610.1:0-7492 GCA_049592335.1 Occallatibacter sp. | reverse complement strand
TACAACACCGGCGTGGGCTGGCGCAACATCATCGAGAAGATGCACATGACCTCCACCCTCACCAAGTGGTACGAGGAGCACGGCCGTCACGAAATCTTCGCCGGCGGCAAAAAGGTCGGCATGGGCTTCGTGGGCCACGAGCTCAAGCTCAACATGGAGCACGTCAACTCCGAAGCCAACCACACTCTCGACAATCTCGGCATCGCCAAGAACGCCCGCGAAGAAAAGATTCGCGCCCGCGACGAGAAGGTAAAGCAGGAAGCCGAGAACGCGCGCATGGCCGCGCTTTATCGCGAGCATGTGCTCGGCGAGAAGCCGGTCAATGGACTGGTTTCGCTCGGCGACATCAAGCCCGCAAGCAACAATGCCGCCAGCCCCATCAACCGCAACCGCCAGCAAGAAGGCGAACTGGTCGCCGGCGACTAATCAGGGTGGGGAAAACGAAGCATCAAGGGAAGATCAACGTCCCTCCTCTACTGCATCACAAACACCAAGGCCGTCCGCAAGGACGGCCTTCGTGCATCGGAGCTTTCATAGGACCAGAGAAACTCCATTGAAAACGCAATATTGGGTTCCAGGTTCGCTTAGGATCGATACGATTCGGATGCGTTGACACTATAACTATAGGATTGCGGAGAAACGGTCCGCCGGCAAAAAAGGAGTGGCAATGAAATTTCCGGTTCGGTTTGTTCTTATCGCGCTGTTGCTGGTTTACGCGGGGCCGATTCTGCTGGCGCAGAACGAACCGCGGGGTATCTATGCCGTGGTCAGCGTACTTGACGAGATTAGCGCACTGCAGACGGCCAATCCTTCCGCCACGCAGAAGGAGATGGATGCTGGTTTTGACCAGTTCTATCAAAGTCTGCTCGAGGAGTCGGCGGTCGCGGGTCTGACCTTGCAGGTTCATTGGGATACAGTCAATCCAAAACCTCCGGGGCACGCCGACTCATACTTCTGGAATTATGTGGACGAGGCCTTTAAGCAGGCGAGGATTTGGAATCGCGCGCATCTCGCAGAAACGCCGAAGACGATTCAGTTAATCATGATGCCGGGGTTTCAATCGCCGCAGTGGCTTCTTGCAGATCGGATTCCTGGTTGTAATGGGCTATTTCATTCTCCAGAGCCAACGGACACTCCGAAGGACTGCGGGACGGTGACATTTACAGGCTATTCGGAAAGCTCCGATAGCACGACATATCCACTACCCTGGAATCCTGTCTACAAAAGCGCGTGGCGAACTTTTTTGAGGGCGGTCGCGGAGCGATACGGATCGGATCCGCTGTTTGTTTCCATCGCGGTGGCCGGACCTACGGCCGCGTCGGCAGAGATGATTGTGCCCAACGACGGTAATTCGGATAACCCGCAAGAGCCTGACAACGCGCCCATCTCGCCGAGCGATATGTGGCTTATGCTTTTGCAGTTCCACTACCAGAATCAGCCGGCGTTCCAAGGCACCGATCAAGCATTCATCGATGAGTGGGAAGACGCTATCGACATGTACGCCAGCATCTTTCATGGCATCACGCTGATCGTTACCACCGGAAACGGTTTTCCTAACTTTGCCGGCAATAATTTTACGGTGCCACCGGCGCTAGCTGCGGATTGCCTGCCAAACAGGAACCGTGATTGCGCGGCGGAAGCTACGATTCTTGAGTACTTCATGCAACCCTCTATAGGAGGCGACAATGCGAAGGCCTCGCAAACCAGCGGGATGGTTGCATCGCATGAAGAGGCGAATATGAACGATATGGGCGTTCCCGGTGTGAAGCAACTGTCGAATCTGACCGAAGATTTGGCATGGCCTTCGGCGCAGATCCTCGGCGGCTCGCAGTTCAGCTCAACTTTTTCAAAGGGCACCTTGAAGGAGGGATGCACTAATACCTTTCCTCCCAACCCCAACGACCCCAGCACACTTCCCTTGGGGTGCGATGCGTCAGTGCTGTCGGCGTGCTTGAAGGGCCCAACAAACGGCTGCATTCCGGTGGCTTGCATTCCGCAGTCCTGCCTGACAGTCCCAGAGTCGAATATTCCGAAGGCTGACACGACTTACGGGAGTCTGGTCAACCATGATCCATCCGCTCTGATTCCGCCGGAGCAGGCACTCTACAACGTGCTGAATTTTTATTTTGATGGAACAGCGGCTGCTTCTGCGTTCGGCGGAATGACGGGCCTTGCGCCTGCTCCAATGAACTATTTGCAAATCTATTCTGAAGACATCCAATATACCGAAGAAAATGCTAGTGCGCCGGCTTTGATCGTGGAGGGCAGCAGTACAGTTGATGTGACAGCGCAGAGCCTGCTCGATCAGGCAAGCGCGCAACTGTCGACAATTGAGGAACCGCCCCCGTCGATTATTTCGGCGGGAGTGGTTGCGAGGGCGTGCCCCAAGGGAGAGAAGATTCAGCATTGCATATGGATTTCAATCGATGGGAATAATCTGTCGATTGGAAGCGGCCACGCGCTGAAGGCCTTTCCAACGCAACTGGCTGGGACGAGCGTGACCATCAACGGCATTGTGGCAAATCTCATGGATGTAAGTCCGGCACAGATCAGAACTCAGGTCCCGAACGGTTTGGAGAGCGGATCGGTAGTAGTGGTAACCACGCAATTCGGAAGCGCAACGAGTAAAATAGAGTAATCGATGCCGGGATTTTACGGGCAGCGCTCAGCGGCGGGTGGCCTAGGTCTTGGGCATTGAGCTCAGCCAAAAAAATGGGGTGCCCCAGAGCCTGCCCCGAGCTTGTCGAGGGGTCCCTCGCATTTGGGGACCTGGGAACCCCCGAACACACACCCGCAGGGATCGAAAAAATCAGGCAGGACCGCGATGACCTGCCGCCAACACAAAGGCCGTCCGATTAACGGACGGCCTTTGTGGTTTTAAGGTGGCTGGAACCAAATACGCAGCCGATCTAGCCTTGGTGGTGTTTCCGCCACGCCCAGTATGCGTTGTGGTCGGCGTCGTTACGTTGATCCCATTCAACGTGATCGCGATGCGTTTCGTGTTCCCATTGAACGTAGTACGTGGTTTCGCCCGGACCCCAGGCATACACCTGTCTGTGCGCCGCACAGCCGATGCTCAGAACCGTAACCAGCAATGCCGACGCGAGAAAGAAACGACCTGATTTC
Source organism: Occallatibacter sp. (assembly GCA_049592335.1). GTDB lineage: Bacteria > Acidobacteriota > Terriglobia > Terriglobales > Acidobacteriaceae > Telmatobacter. Next base: position 4,366 of record JBAWFY010000610.1, on the reverse strand, counting down.
TTCATGCCTCTCCTTTTCAATGCTTGGGTTTGAAAAAACACTTTGAGAGATGCGGCTGCGCAGATAAAAGGCTGTCCCGGACTCTGAAACGCGTGCCCCAGGCGCTCTCGACCGCCGCCGCGGAGGGGATTCGAGAGTTCCCGAATTCTACCATGATCGGTTTTGCCGATACCCGGCGCACAATACAGATAGAAAAAATCCGCGAGTTCGTCGTTGCGAGGCTGCCGGCCTGCGAAAATTCACCTGCAATTCGTTTGTTTTCAGTGGTCCCTTGGCCCCGTGGTCCCTGCTCCTCCAAGCTCAAGATTCTTCCACAGCCGCAGAGCCGGCCCGGCCTGGTTAATGGTGTAGAAGTGCAATCCCGGCGCGCCGCCGCGCAATAGAGTCTCGCAGAGCCGCGTCACCACGCCGATGCCGAAATCGACGAGAGATGTCTTGTCGCCTTGCAACTCTTCAAGCCGCAGCCGCACCCAGCGTGGCAAATCGGCTCCGCAACCGTTGCAGAACTTCAGCGTGTTCGCGTAACTCGTAATGGGCATGATGCCGGGCACAATGGGAATTCTTATCTTGGCTTTGGAGCAGCGCTCCAGAAAATCGAAATATGCATCGGCGTTGTAGAAAAGCTGCGTGAGTGCCGCGTCCGCTCCAGCCTCCACTTTGCGCCGGAAGTTGGCGAAATCTTCAGCGGGGCTCGCGGCTTGGGGATGCATCTCGGGATAAGCCGCAACCTCGATCTTGAACCAGTTGCCGTGTTCGGCGCGGATAAAGCTCACCAGCTCGTTCGCGTAGTGAAACTCGCCCGGCGCCGCTGGGCTCAGCGCCGTCGCCGGCAAGTCGCCGCGCAGCGCCACAATCCGCCTGACGCCCGCATCGCGATAGCGCGCGAGCTGCGCAGCAATATGTGCGCGCGTAGAACCCACGCAAGTCAGGTGCGGCGCAACTTCCACGCCCGAATGCTCCACGACAGTGAGCAGGGTTTCGTACGTACCTTCCTGGTCAGAGCCGCCCGCCCCATGCGTGACGGAGAAATAGTCCGGCCCCAGCGCCGCCAGTTGCGCAACCACGCCCGGCAGCTTGCCCTGCGCTTCAGCCGTGCGCGGCGGAAATAGTTCGAACGAAAATGTGAGAGGTGAAGGCATGGCGAGTCGTCAATGGTCAGTAGTCAGTTGTCAGAAAGGCCAGCGCGGCGACTGACCACTGACAACTGATCACTGACAACTAATATCTGTAGTGTTCCGCCTTGAACGGCCCTTCTACCGGCACGCCGATATAGTCGGCCTGCTTTTCGGTGAGCCGTGTCAGCTTTACGCCGATCTTCTCGAGATGCAGCCGCGCAACTTCTTCGTCGAGTTTCTTCGGCAGCACGTAAACCTGCGGCTTGTAGCTCGATCGGTTCTTCCAGAGATCGATCTGCGCCAGCGTCTGGTTGGCAAAGCTGTTCGACATCACGAAACTCGGATGGCCCGTGGCGCAGCCCAGGTTCACCAGCCGCCCCTCGGCCAGAATGAAGATCGCGTGCCCATCGGGAAATGTGTACTTGTCGACCTGTGGCTTGATGTTGAGCTTCTTCACGCCCGCCGCCGCGTTAAGCCGGTCCATCTGGATCTCATTGTCGAAGTGTCCGATGTTGCAGACGATCGCCTGGTCCTTCATCTTCTGCATCTGCTCAAGGGTGATGATGTCGGTGTTGCCCGTGCACGTGACGTAGATATCGCCGCGCCCCAGCGTATCTTCGACCGTCGTGACCTCGAAACCTTCCATCGCCGCCTGCAGCGCGTTGATGGGGTCGATCTCCGTGACGACGACGCGCGCGCCCATGCCGCGCAGCGAATGCGCGCAGCCCTTGCCCACGTCGCCATAGCCGCAGATGACCGCAACCTTGCCGGCCACCATCACGTCCGTGGCGCGCTTGATTCCATCTGCCAGGGATTCGCGGCAGCCGTAGAGGTTGTCGAACTTGCTCTTGGTCACAGAATCGTTCACGTTGATCGCCGGCACCAGCAGCTTGCCCTGTTCCATCATCTTGTAGAGCCGGTGCACGCCCGTCGTCGTCTCTTCGGAGACGCCGCGCCAGTCCGCGACAACTTTGTGCCAGTGCTGCTTGTCTTCGGTGAAGACCTTCTTGAGCAGGTCCTTGATCACCTGCTCCTCGTGATTGCCCGAAGCTGTCTCGACCCACTTGTCGCCGTTCTCCAGCTCGTAGCCTTTATGGATGAGCAGCGTCGCGTCGCCGCCGTCGTCAACGATGAGTTGCGGCCCCAGCCCGCCCTTGTGCGTGAGCGCGCGATAGGTGCACTCCCAGTAGTCTTCGAGGCTCTCCCCCTTCCACGCGAATACGGGCACACCAGCCGCGGCAATGGCAGCCGCGGCGTGGTCCTGCGTGGAGAAGATGTTGCAGCTTGCCCAGCGCACTTCCGCGCCGAGGCTCACAAGGGTCTCTATCAGCACCGCCGTCTGGATGGTCATGTGCAACGAGCCCGTGACGCGCACGCCGCTTAGTGGCTTTTCCACCGCGTACTTGTTGCGGATCGCCATCAACCCCGGCATCTCCTGTTCGGCGATGTCAATCTCCTTCCGGCCCCAATCAGCCAGGCCCAGGTCGGCCACTTTGGATTCGGTAGCGAGCGTGCCGGTTTTCGCGCCTTCGACGGTTGCGGTTGCCATTTCTTCTCCTTTTATCGTCCCATCGTGATATATTGATATGTAACAGAATTCGCCCATGCCGTCAATCGTCAAAACGTTGAAAGTCGTCGCCGATCCCAATCGGCTGCGCATTCTATTGCTTTTAAAAGGCGAAGAGCTCTCCGTGGCCGAGCTGCAGGAGATCCTCGGCATGGGTCAGAGCACCATTTCCACACACCTCTCGCAGCTCAAACAGGCTGGACTGGTGGAAGACCGCCGCACGGGCAAGAGCAATCTCTACCACCCCACTGCTGCGTGGGGCAGCCTTTTGGATGAGGTTCTTGCCGATGCCAAAAGGGAGATTCCGGAGTTCGCGTCCGACCAGGCCGCCATGCGCCGCGTGCTTCGCAAGCGCCAGGACAAGATGCGCGCCTTCTTCGACAGCGTCGCTGGCCGACTCGGCAAAGACTACGTTCCCGGCAAATCGTGGAAGAGCATGGCCGAAGCGCTGTTGCGCCTGATGCCGCCCCTCACAATTGCGGATTTTGGAGCCGGTGAAGGAGCCTTTGCCCTCCTGCTCGCCGCGCGCGCAAAAAAGGTAATCGCCGTAGACAGCTCAGCGCGCATGATCGAGGTCGGCCGCGAGCAGGCCGCGCGCCATGGCTTCAAGAACATCGAGTTCCGGCAGGGCGACATGGAAGAAGTTCCCGTCGGCGCGGGCGAAGTGGACCTGGTCTTTTTCTCGCAATCGCTGCACCACGCGCTGCACCCCGAACGCGCACTGGCCGAAGCGGCGCGGATTCTCGCCCCTGGCGGCCGCGTCGTTGTGCTCGACCTCGCCAAACATCGCTTCGAAGAGGCGCGCGAGTTGTACGCCGACGAGTGGCTCGGTTTCAGCGAAGCGGAACTGGAAGCGATGCTGGAGACCGCGGGCTTCGCGAATGTTGAAACCGCAGTGGTCGACAAAGACCCCGCCGCTCCGCACTTTCAGACGCTGCTCTGTGTAGGGAACAAGCAGAAGTAGCTCGGAGTATCAGGCCACCTGCATACATATCTGATAATGTTGATTTCTGGCGCTTAACGATGAGGGCTAAAAATACATCTCGGCAAAATGTGGACGGCGACACGGCAACCAAGAAGACTGTTCAGCTTCCCCATGTCAGACAGACCGCTATTTTCAAGGCGTTGGCTGATCCGCGGCGTTTGAAACTGCTGGAGAAGATTGCACGCGCCAATGGTGCGTTGAGCTGCGCCCAGGTGGGGGCGGCGCTGCCCATCTCGGCGGCCACGCTCTCGCACCACATCAAGGAGCTGGAATCTGCCGGCCTGATTGCGGTGGAACGCCGGGGAAAATTCCACTATCTTTCGCTGCGGCCGGGAGTTCTGCAATCCGTCGCCGCAAGTTTGAAATCGCTCGAAGCAGCCGGTTGCGCGGGCCGCTGAATCCCTACCCAGAAATTTCCACAAGGTTCTTGAATCCTTTCTCCGAACCGGATAATCAATTCGACAGTTGTCGAAATGTCGAAAGGATGACGTTCCGAAGGAGAGCTGAGCGATGAAGAATCTTCAAGGAAGAGTCGCGCTGGTAACCGGCGCATCGAAGGGCATTGGAGCGGCCATTGCCCGTGAATTGGCGGCGCGCGGCGCAGCGGTGGCCGTGAACTACTCGGGCAGCAAGGCTGCTGCGGAGAAAGTGGTCGCGGAGATCGTGGCCGCGGGCGGCAAAGCCTTCGCGGTGCAGGCC
>JBAWFY010000609.1:0-1857 GCA_049592335.1 Occallatibacter sp. | reverse complement strand
ATCCCTGCCTTTTCGAACGAAGCCAGAAACGCCCGCGACCAAAGCGCCCATATCTCTGGAGAAGTAAGGACAAAAATCCGCCGCGGCAGCCGTCCCACTGCCCGCTCCACGCGCGGGGCCAGCGTCTCCAATAATCCGCTGCCCGCAAAAACGTCGTACTTCGCTGAATCCGTCTCTACTCGAATGGTTTGCACAGTGATTCAATGATAGAAGACTGGACTACAGCGTTATACTGGCTGCGCCAATACAGGAGAGCTTCAATGCGCCGCAAAATTGCATGCGCCCTGATTGTGTTCCTTGCGTCCAGATATGCCGCCGCGCAGCAAGCCGTTGCGCCAACGCCGCCTCCCACCGGAACAACTCCTGCACAATCCAGCGGAACTGCGCTGAACCCCAATCCCAGTCCCGGTGTCTACCAGGTGGGACGTAGGATAAGCGCCCCTGTCGTACTTTATCAACCCGAACCAGAGTTCTCCGACGAAGCACGCCGCGCGAAGTATCAGGGAGTTTGCGTCATTGCGCTGATTGTCGATGCTCAGGGAAACCCGCAGAATGTCCATGTCGTGCGAACGCTGGGTATGGGGCTGGATCAGAAGGCTATCGAAGCAGTAAGGACATGGCGCTTCAAGCCGGCCATGAAAGATGGCACCACTCCTGTCCCCGTCATGGTTACGGTCGAGGTAAACTTCCATCTTTATAGCGGGAAGAAGCCAAATCGTTCCGCGGCTGCAATCAGAAGCTTGCCCAGTTCTGGCACAACCCTGGGCAACGTCAAGCCGCCGGTCCTGGTCAACTATGTTGAGCCGGAATATTCTGACTACGGTCGAAAGAACCGGATCAGTGGGAACTGCGTCATCGGACTTACGGTCGCCCCCAACGGCATGCCCCAGAATGTGCATGTGATCGAGAGCCTCGAGCCGAGCCTCGACGAAAATGCCGTCGCAGCAGTAAAGCAATGGTTCTATAAACCCACTATGAAAGACGGTCACGCCGTTGCTTTCGAGGGCTCAGTAAAAATTAAGTTTAAGCTCGGTGGGAAGCTATTCTGATCTGTCCGTCGTGCAGGAATGCAGCCCACGATCCGATTTTGGGGTCTGAGACCCGGCAACTGTTCTAACCCGCCGCCCGCATTTCCTCGCGCACAATCCGCCGCAGCGTCTCTTCGAACTTCGGGGCCTTCCCTTCCACATGCAGCCGTACGGCTTCGTTGATGAGCGTCTGCTATCACGCGGGCCCCGCCTGAAACATCGGTACCGCTGCCCGCAGCGAGCGGCCAGCTTTCCGCTATAAGAGCCAAATCAGCGGGACCAGCGCGGCGCCGGCGAGCGAGAGCAGGAAAGTGAGGCTCAATGTGCCTGTCTTGCGGTCCGCCAGGCTATAGGCATAAACACCATTCACCACGTTGTTGCTGGCGGCGGCAATCAGAATCGCGCCCGCCGCCACCTTCACCGCGGTCAGAGTTCCGGCGGCCTGCGTCATTCCCAGGACGAACGGGTTGATGTCGCTCACACCCACAATCGCTGCCAGCGTATCCACGCCGCCATTGCCAAAATACTTCACGGCGAGCTGCGTGGCCACCAGCACCACCAGAAACAACAGCGCGAAAAGCAATGCCGTCGTCAGCTCCAGCGGGTTCTTCGGTTCCAGATCGCGCTCGGCCGTCTGCGCCTCTTTGTCGGCTCGCCGTGTCCACAACCAGCCAAAAACCACCGCAGCGCAGGCCAGCACTACAAACGGGAGCCAAAGCAAAGCCAACAATTGCCGGTTGAAGAGCGCCAGCAGGATGAGCAGCCGCAGATACATGACGCCTGAAGCCATCAGGATGCCGCCAGAGAACAGATGAGGATGGTTCTCGAG
>JBAWFY010000608.1:0-10464 GCA_049592335.1 Occallatibacter sp. | reverse complement strand
GTTTCAGCCCCGACGTACTGGCCGACATCTATCTCGCGAAGATTACGATGTGGAACGATCCGCGCATCGCCAAGGACAATCCCGGCGTGAATCTCCCGGGAGACAGGATCACCGTCGTTCATCGCTCGGATGGCAGCGGCACATCTTTCATCTTTACTGACTATCTGAGCAAAGTAAGTCCTGCATGGAAGATGGGCCCCGGCTCGGGAACGGCAATCTACTGGCCCACGGGCGTGGGGGGCAAGGGCAATGAGGGCGTGGCCGCCGCGGTTCGCCAGTTATCCGGCGCCATCGGCTATGTCGAGCTGATCTACGCTCTGCAGAATCACATCAACTTCGCGTCCATCCGCAACGCCGCTGGCAACTGGGTGAAAGGATCGATCGAGGGGGTCACTGCCGCCGCGGCGACCGCAAAGATTCCGGCCGACTATCGCGTCCCCATCACCAACGCTCCGGGCCCCAACGCGTACCCAATCTCCAGCTTCACTTACCTGCTGATTCCCACCCATCCCAACGACATGGCCAAGGAGAAGATCATCAAGGACATGCTGAGCTGGATCGTCAAGTCCGGCGAAAGCGAAGCCTCGAGCCTTTCCTACGCGCCCTTGCCGCAGAACCTCCAGGACAAGGTTCTGCAAACCATCTACGCCTTGCAGTAACGCAGTGCGGAGTTACCTTAACGAGATGAGGGTTCCGGCGCTAGCCGGACCCCTCATTTGCGTTATGCATTATTTACCTTTCCAAGCGACCTCTGAAGTTCGAGAACCTGCAGCTGCACCTGCTTGATCTCCTTGAGCGTGGCGATCCGGCTTTCGTAGATCATGGAACGCACGCCCGCCATCCCTGCCGTAAAGAACACCACGGCGCTTAGGACCTGAACCGAATGGAGCGCGTAAGCGCCCAGGTGCAAATAGTTTCCCTGCCAGAGTATCGTCAGTATCGTCAAGGCCACGGCAACCCAGAGGAGCGTTATTGCCGCGATCTTAAGCCAGCGAAGCGCTCTTGCGTGCTTTGCCAGCAACGCGGCGGTCTCTTCACGATAGGCGGCTCGGTTTTCCGGCTGCGGCAGGGACGCGAGCAGGTGCTCGCGTAGGTCATTGCATTGTTGTGTCATATTTCACTCCTTCGAGAATCTGTTTCATTTGCCGTTTGGCGTAGTGAATGCGGGATTTGACGGTGCCCTCGGAGCAGCCGACTACGTTGGCGATCTCCTGGATGGACAGGTCCTGAAGAAAATGCAGAACAAGAACTTCGCGATGCTTGACGTCGAGGCGGCCCAACCCGTCGTGAATGGCCGTTGCATCGTCCTTGTCGAAGGACGGTTCGTCCACTAAGTCGTCGAGTTGTGCCTGCTCGGCCTCGTCGCGTTTGTAATCGCGCCGGATGCGATCGACGGCGACACCATGAGTGATTGCATAGAGCCAAGGCTTGAGGGAGCCGGGATCTTTCAGTTTACGTATGCCGCGAACCACCTTGAGCCATACATCCTGGAGCACATCGAGCGCCGCATCCTGGTTTCCGGTGAGACTCGATGCATAGTACAGCAGCGGCCTTTCCATGACTGCGATCAGGTCCGCGAATGCTTCTGAATCACCCCCCTGACAACGGAGCGCAAGCCACTCAAACAGCACCCGATCCTTGCCTTCGTTGGCCATTTGTCTAATATGTCGAAGATAAGCCGTTCTAGGTTCAATTTTTCCCAGATATTTCTTTTAGTTGGGCCGAAATTGACCCGGCTTCTCACTGTTCGCAGCAGTACAATCCTGCGTCCTCCATGTTACGATGTTCCCGTTCCCCCGAATGCTCGCATGATGCCGGTTCCGCAGATCACCACACTGAATGACCTCTTCTTTCGCGTAGCCTCGGCTGCCAATCCCCGCGCTGTGCTCTGGCAGAATGGGATGGGTGAGTGGCACCCGCTCTCTTCCGATCAGATCTATCAGCGCGTGCGCACCCTGGCCACCGCGTTCCTTGATTTCGGCGTGAAAAAAGGCGACCGCATCGCTTTGATCAGCGAGAACCGCTGGGAGTGGATCGTCACCGATTTTGCCACGCTTGCGGTCGGCGCGGCCGATGTGCCCATCTATCCCACGCTCACAGGCGAGCAGATCGCCGAGCAGATTCACGATGCCGGCTGCCGCGTCGCCGTCGTCTCTACGCGCCAGCAGTTCGACAAGCTCCACGCCGTGCGCGACAAGACTTTTGTTGAGCGCATCGTGATGATGGATTCGCCCGGCGCCGAGGGTGCGATCAGCTTCAGCCACCTCATCGCAAATGCCGACAGCCGCGGCGCCGAACGCGATCCCGTCTTCGACGCGTTCGCACGCTCCGTCGAGCCTCACGATCTGGCCACGCTCATCTACACATCAGGAACCACCGGTGAGCCCAAGGGCGTGGCCCTCACCCACGGCAACATCGCACCCAACCAGAACTGCGCTCCCGCCGACTTCAACTTCGGCACGACTGACGCATGCATTTCGTTTCTTCCGCTCTCGCACATCACGGCCCGCGCTCTCGACTACGTGATGTACAACTACGGCGCGCAGGTGGCGTACTGCTCGCAGTTCGACAAGCTGCCGCAGGCCATGCGCGAGATTCGGCCCACGGTTCTCGTTGGAGTGCCGCGCGTCTTCGAGAAGATCCACCAGGAAGTGGAGCGGCAGTCGGCGCAATCGCCTGTGAAGAAGCGCCTTCTTGCCGGAGCCATCAAGCTCGGCGCGCGGTTTGCCGATGTCACCTACGATGGCCGCCAGCCCGATTCGATCTTGTGGAAGCTTGCGAATAAGCTTGTCTACTCCAAGGTGCGCGCAGCCTTTGGCGGACGCGTTCGGATTTTCGTTTCTGGCGGCGCGCCCCTCGGCATCGACACCGCGCGCTGGTTCGCGTCTGTAGGCATCGCGCTCTGGGAGGGCTACGGCCTGACTGAAACCTCGCCGGTCATCGCGCTCAACACGCCCAGGCGGCATCGTATGGGCTCGGTGGGCAAGGTCATCGCCAACCTTGAAGTGAAGATCGCCGAGGACGGTGAGCTGCTGGTGCGCGGTCCATCGGTCTTTACGGGCTATTGGCAAAAGCCGGCCGCTACGGCAGAGTGCTTCGACAGTCAGGGCTGGTTTCACACCGGCGACATCGGTCATCTCGATACCGATGGCTTTCTTTACATTACAGACCGCAAAAAAGAGATGCTGAAGACCTCCGGCGGCAAGATGGTCGCTCCGCAGCCCATCGAAAACAAGCTCAAAAACCGCCTGCTTGTGGCCAACGCGGCGCTGGTCGGCGATCGGCACAAGTTCGTCTGCGCGCTTATCGCGCCCAACTTTGCCGCTCTCGAACAATGGGCCGCGCAGCACGGCGTCTTCGCTGTATCGCGCTCCGTGCTCGTTGCGGACCCACGCGTCGTCGCGCTCTACTCCGAGTTCATTAGTGAAGTGAATCAGACCCTGGCGAATTTTGAAACCATCAAGCGATTTCGCGTGGTAGCCGACGAGTGGACCCAGGACTCCGGTGAACTGACGCCATCGATGAAGATCAAGCGCCGCGTGCTCACTGCGCGATATGCGGCGGCGATCGACGAACTTTACGCCGACGAAGCAACCGCCCGCGCTGTAACGGGGAACTGAGGCCGATGCCCGCGCGCGCCTGCCTTTGCTTGCGCCACATCTTCTTGAGCCCTCTGAAAAACGGCGCTCCCCAAGTTCCCATGGCCAGGAACGCACCGAAGATGATCACCGCGTCGATGCTCACACGGCCTTCCCTCGTCCAGTAAGCATCCGGATCGAGACTCAGCCACAGCGCAAACTCATCGAGCGTCAGCGCCGCACCGACCCCATAGCTGACGGCCATCAGCCGCCCGAAGAAAATCGATTCCGGCGAGTTGGACCAACCCAGGTCGAGCAGCCATCCGTAACCCACGAACAGAAGAATCAGAATGCCCCACACCAGGTGATGAATGTGCATGCCGCGCACCATCACCCACTGCAAATGCCCTTCGTGGCTCACGATGCGGTGCACCAGGATGCGCACGCCCGCAAAAGTAATCAGGAACGAGCCCGAGGCGATGAACATACGCTGGCGCGGCCGGTCTGGGATGGTGGCGCGGATCAGGTATCCCAGCCGCGTCAACTGCAACAGCACCAGCAGCACGACCACCACGAAGCTGACGAACGCAAGCAGATATGATGCGCCGCTTTCATGCATATCTTTATTGAACCACTTTGCGGCGCGGAGCCCTAAAAAGTGGCGCTCCGGGCGGTCGCAGATATATTCTCGTGTGGCCGGGCAATGCAATGAAAATTCCGGCCTGATCCAATCAAGGAGGAATGATGTCCAAGGTTGCAGCCGTTGTTTTCGCAACTCTCGCCATGGGCCTTTTATCCTGTGCGCCTTCCGCGCAGGCCCAGGTCTCCATCAACATTGGGGTGGCTCCCGTGTGCCCGTATGGGTACTTCTCGTATGCCCCATACAACTGTGCGCCCTACGGCTACTACGGACCCGATTGGTTTGTCGGCGGCGTGTTTCTTGGAGCCGGGCCCTGGTTCCACGGGCCGGCCCACTTTGCCGGCCATGTTGATTACCGCTTTGACCCGCGTCACGGTTACAGAGGGCCGTTTCCCGGGCGTGGAGAAGAGCCAAACAACAACTTCCACGGCAACGAGGCGAGAGATGGCAGAGGCCATGTAGTCAAAGAGGATCATCCCGCCACCAACGAGCACGCGCTACCCGGCCACGCCGAGGGGCGTCGCTAAAACGCGCTCGCTGCGCACACGAATCGACACCCAACACGAGGGAGGGCGCGCCTCGCGCCCTCCCTCGCACGATTCCACTTGAGCACTGTCATCCTGAAGGGCCGTCATCCACGCTGCCGATCTCCCATCCCCCGCCCCGACTTCCGATCCATCCCCCGTGAGCCAAATCACGATTGCCATTGATAGCAGCACGATAGACTATCTAAGGCGTTGAAGCCGGTTATGGTCCCGCCTCCGGCTGCCTTCGACCCAAAAATCAATTTGGAACGCGGCTCCTCGGAGCCGCGGTACGACTACGAGGAGATTCCACGATGCGAGTTGCTTTGTTGACCGGCGGCGGCGATTGCCCCGGATTGAATGCGGTCATTTATGCGGCCGTGCGCAAGGGCATCAACCACTACGGCGATGAATTCATCGGCTTTCTGAATGGCTGGAAGGGCGTTCTCGATAACAATTTCATCCCGCTCACGCTCGAGAACGTCGACGGCATTCAATTGAAGGGCGGCACCATTCTGCACTCCTCGCGCACCAACGTGAAGAAGATTCCCGGCGGCATCGAGAAGGCGCAGGAAGTGCTCAAGGCCAACAAGATCGACGCGCTCATCGCGCTCGGTGGCGACGACACGCAATCCGTCACGCTCTTCCTCGCAGAACACGGCGTGAAGGCCATCGGCGTTCCCAAGACCATCGATAACGACATCAACGGCACTGACGCCACCTTCGGCTACGACACCGCTGTGTCTATCGCCACTGAAGCCGTTGATCGCATTCACACCACCGCCGACTCGCACAATCGCGTCGTTGTGATCGAAGTGATGGGCCGCGATGCCGGTTGGATCGCATACGCTGCTGGCATTGCCGGTGGCGCGCATGTGGTTCTCGTTCCCGAGAAGGACATCGATATCGACCATGTCTGCGCCCTGCTCAAGTACAACTACGACCACGGCAAGCATTACGGTGTGGTAGTGGTCGCCGAGGGCTGCCACCTGCCTGAAGTCGGCCAGGTCATCGGCTCGCAGCAGGTCGACTCCTTCGGCCACGTGCGCCTCTCCGGCATCGGCGAAGCGCTTGCCGAGTTGATCGAGAAGAAGACCGGCTTCGAAACGCGCTCAGTAAATCTGGGCCACACGCAGCGCGGCGGCGTTCCCACGGCGTACGATCGCCTGCTCGGCCAGCGCTACGGTCTGCACGCCATCGACATGGTGCACGCAGAGAAGTGGGGGCGCATCGCAGTCCTGCGCGGCATCGACATCACCGATATTCCGATCAAGGATGCCATCGCCACCAACCGCCGTCTCGACCAGCGCTTCTTCGACGTCATCAAGGATCTCGAAGCCAAGGTCTAGCGCGTAGTGGCTAGTGATGAGTGGTTCGAACGCCTGTGCCCGTCCTTTCCGCGTTTTCATCGCGGAAAGGATAGGAGTCCACAAACCTATCAGACCCCCCTCACTTCACCCAATAATCGAACAGAAATCACTCCCTTCAAATCCATCTCCGCACCCGGCTTTTATAGCTTGTCCACTCTTGGCCAAACTTTTGTGCCAACTGTTTTTCTTCCCGGCGGATCATAACGTCGGTGGCGGCAATGGCGATCGCCGTAAGAGCGACGCCGCTCGGCGATCCAAGAAAAAGCACGGCTCCAAGGAAAATGAAAACATTGCCCCCTAGATAAAGCGGGTTCCGCGAGAAGCGATAGGGGCCGGAGGTGAAGAGTCTTTTTTGCGGCTCAAGACGTATGACGGCCATGCCTTGTTCATAGAAATAGAACGTCGCCCATACCCGGATGATGAAGCCAATGATCAAAAGGGCGCCAGCGGCGATAAAAGGAGATCGAAAGGTGGGTATTTTTAAGAGCAAATCGAATCCCCTGCCGATAGAAGCAAACACGAATCCTACAATGAGGACGCCGATATTGTGGAGAATGCTTTTCAGGAGATTCATTTGAGCGGAGCCTTAGAGAGTAGTTTATTCCCGTAGTTCATGGTCGAAAGAATAGGATCGCACCGCCTCCCGTACACCCCTTCGCAAATCGACTAAGATGGGAAGCGCCGTTCCCGGCGAATGGTCATCTCGCTGCTGGAGGCAGCGTCCTTCTTCCAGGTTCCTCGGTCCTTTCAATATGCTCTATCGCTTCTACCAGCCTTCCGACTTTGCCGCTCTCTACGCGGTCGAGGAACTCTGTTTCGCGCCGCCTTTTCGCTTCGGCCGCTCTTTCATGCGACAGATCATCTCAAGCCCTAATTCGGCCACGTGGATTGCGGAGGAAGGTGTCCAGCCCAATGTTGAACTGATTGGATTCTCGGTCGTCGAATGGTCTGCGGAGCAAGGTGAGCCCTCCGCCTACATCCAGACCATTGAGGTTCATCCCGCGTGGCGCGGCCGCGGCATCGGCGCGGAGCTATTGCAGCGCGTCGAAGGGTCCGCCCGCACGGCCGGCGCCGAAAGCATCGGATTGCATGTCGATGTCGAGAACGCCGCGGCCATTCATCTTTACGAAGGCCGCGGCTATGCGCGGCAGGGCAGGGAAGAACACTTCTACGCGCGCCATCACGCCGCATTCGTTTACGCAAAGCGGCTCTAGGCGATCAAAAGGCCTAATCAAGCAGCGGAGAAAAAGCACCGCGCCAACCCACGTCAATTGTCCTTGGCCGGATTCTCTTCTTTGATAGCGAAAAGATAAACAGAGCTGGAGTCGCTACTGCCCGACGGCTCATTCACGAGAACTGCGCGAATGTTCTTTGTGATTGCTAGCTGCCCGCAATAAAATCCGTACTCCGACACGAACCCGCTGCCCACGACCCTGTATCGCGTGCCCGGCTTGCCCTTGAGCAGGGCCAGGAAAAGCTTGTAATGCTCAATTCCCGGAGTCGAATACGCGATCAGGAGCCGTCCGTCGTCGAGATCCTCGGTTTCTTTGACCTTTGCGCCCTTTGGAAGCATGGCCCGGATCGCGCCTTCGACAGGAATCGAGACCTGATCATCTGCATCGCAGAATGCAAATGATTCTGCGGCCCCCTCCGGAGCATTCTCAGCCGCGCTCTGCATGATTTCGCCCTTCACTCGAAACGAAACAGCGCCGCCCTCTGTCGTGAGAAAGTCGCGTTTATCTCCGGTTCCGTACTCGACAGAGATATCCCGATCCGAATAGGCGGTGATGAGATTGTCGAGAATCGAGAAATCTCCGTTTTCGGCAGAGATGCTCCCGATCCTCACCAGCTCATTCGGCTTCGGCGTCTGTGCGCCGAGTGTCCATGCGGCCAAAAGAACAACGAAGAGAGCTGCGACGGCGAGGGTCTTCATGGGTTGTTCACTTTCGTTGTCGTCAGAATAGCGCCTGACGCGCCAAGCGCAAATCCGCACTTACCGCGACCCGTTCCGATCCACCATCATCATCGCGGTGTGTCCGGCGGCCTGCGGGCCGCGCAGCACGTGCGGCGTCATCACAATCACCAGCGTGGCATAGTTCGTCTGCGCATCTTTTTCCGTCACGTTGTTCAGCCCCGGAATCTCGCTCATTCCCGGAGTGCCGCTGATGGCCTGGCTCTGCGATTTGTCCAGTTCCGTGGACACCACCGTCGCCTCGCCTTCCTTCAGCGTTACCACGCCGGAGTACGCGCGGTTGTCGAGAACCGGATTGCCGTCGACAAAGGTTCCGGCCAGTGCATCGAGCTTCATCTCGATGGTCAGCGCCACGTCGTCGTTGCGCAGCGCCTTGGGCGTGACGGTCAGGGTCAGGCCGATGTCCTGGTACTGCACCATGGGAATATTCGGCACCGAACTTGAAAGCTGTGACAGCAGAGAACTGAGACTGCTCGACGTGCCCGCCCCGGTCAAGCCGGCAAGATTGCCGAGGTTCGGCGATACGCTGGAATAACTCGACGTCTGGATCGGGTACTTTTCGCCAAGCTTGAGCGTGCCCTTTTCGCCGTCCTCCAGGCGTAGTTGGACCTGATCGAGTTCCCGCGAGTCGGACGTGTTCAGGTTGAGATTGAGGTTCACTGTTCCCATTTCCAGCGCAGACTGCGTGATTCCGCCGCCGAACACGGCGAAGCCGTTCTGCAACAGCGAACTCGGCACCTGGCCTGAAGCGATGAGAATACCCAGAATCGCCAGGGGATCGTTGGCCGGCGCCAGTCCCGATGAGATGATCTGCTGCACCAGGCTCGCGTTCTGGTTCAGCAGCGATTGTTCCTCGGCAAGCACGTTGAAAGCCGTCATGGTCTGCGGCAGTTGCACGCCGGTGTTGCGTTCGCCGGTGTGTGCCACCTGGATCATGCGCACGTCGAGCATCACCTGGCTGCGACCGTCGAGCAGGCTCTGGAGCGTGGTGTTGAAGGCATCGAGCGTGCGTCCGGGCGCGCGCAGAAGCATGGCATGGCTCGTGGGCGCAAGCATGGCGTGCGGTATGACAAAGATGTTCTTTGCTACCGCCAGCACATCGTTCATTTCGTCGTCGCTCAGGCCGTTCAGGTAGATCGTCTCCTCCTCCTGAGGCAAAAACTCACTTCGGTTCGGGGGGGTGTCTTCGGCTATCAGCGCGCGGTGCGCATCCACCGGTACAAAAAACGTATTGGTGGCAAGGCTCAATGCACGTGCCGCTTCGGGAAATTCCAGATCGTCCACGTCGAACCGGGTGGAAATGGGGTGCACGCCGCTGTCGATCATGGCTGTGATGCCGTAGGCCTTGAAGACCTCGGTAATCACCTGCTTCGAGTCGCGATGCATATGGAAACTGTGCGCGCCAGGACGGGGCTCGAGCTGAGGAGGTCCAGCCAGCTGGTCGCTGCTTTGTTCGTAGAGCGGCTTCGGCTCGCCGCGCGCCGTGTCGTCGGCCAGCTCGTCGAGATGCTGTGCAACTTCAATATTTCCTGGGTCGAGCGCCCGTGCGCGTTCGAGAGCCGTGCGCGATGCCGCCTCGTTGCCGGTGAGCCGGTCCTTGGCCGCCTGCTGGATCAGCGCCGTGACCAGGTGACTGCGCGCCACGCCGGCGGCCAATTTGTAGTCGGCGTGCGTCGGATCGAGCGCCGCCGCCTGCTCAAAGCCGTTCATCGCCTCTTCGAACCTGCTGTCCATGAAAAGCTTGCTGGCTGCGAGATAAAGCTTTGCCGCCCGCCGCTTGTCGCGTGCGCGTGGTTGCGCGGGTTGGCTGGCCGCAGCCGCGGCTTTCGTGCCGGCTTGCGGAGGAGCGCTATTCGCGGAGGCGTTTTGAGTTGGGGGCGGTGTATTCTGTGCTGGTGCGGGCGGGCTCGCCGTTTGCGCTGCGAGCGTTCCGGCATAAAGGCCGATCGCCAACCCCATCGCGCTAGCGATTGCCCCTGGCCGCGACATGCGGAACGATTTTACGGCGAAGAATGCGTCCAATGACGGGGCGCCGACTTGCTGACCTGCCGACTTGCCGACTCGCTGCATCACGCCCTGTCCCCGGTCGCGGCCAGCAGGTCGGCCAGTGAAGTCGCGCAGGCTTCCGGCTTTGCCTCCAGCAGCTCCTCAAAACTCGATCGTCCTGTCGCCACGGCAATCACGGGAAGGGAATTGGCGTGTGCGGCCTCGATGTCGCGCGGGGTATCGCCCACCACGCACACTGTAGCGTCGGCCCCGGTCATGGCACGCGCCTTACGAGCGGCTTGCGCGATGAGATCCGACCGCAATGGAAAGCGATCGCTGAAGCCGCCGAAGCGGAACCATTCGCGCAGGCTAGCTCTTTCGATCTTGATCCAGC
>JBAWFY010000607.1:0-2715 GCA_049592335.1 Occallatibacter sp. | reverse complement strand
CGTTTCCATTTCGGAATGCACATGATCGTTTGCGAGTAAACCCTTTACTGGGAAATCATGTGCCCCGCAGAAAAAGATCCCGCGCAGAAGATGGGGGGTGCTGTATGCGGTATTCCGGAAGACTACGTCAAGAAGTTCCTGCAGCGGTTCGCGTAGGCGCTCGATCTCAAACGGAAACTGTAGTACTCCATCTGCAGCGTCGGCGCTCGTTGCTGCAGCCATCATCTCCAGTTGGCGCTGCAGCAGCATCTCATGTGTTTCATCGAAAGCCTCTCCCACCCAGGCAGCCGAATAATCATTCTCCAGCGAATACGGATTTGACCAACCAAGAATTTCGTTCGAAAGCTCTGCATCGCTCGCCCGCGAAGACTCGAAGACGGTCCGCGCAAAACTTCCAAACCCCTGTATTGCATCGCACTTTGTCACCAGCACGTAGACGGGCAGACGCAACCCAGCCAAGCGTTGGATATCAGCGAAACGCCTAGCCAGAGCGATGAGCCGGCGCGGCCGGTTGCGAAATTCGGGTTCGGACGCCGCGGCAAGCAACTCCGCCGCTGACACGGTAAGCACCACGCCATTGAGCGGCTGGCGCGGACGGAATCGTGCAGCGAGACGTAGGAACATCCGCCAGGCGTGTTGTGAGGCTTCTCTTCTTGGCGCAGCGGGCGTCTTGCTCTCAGGTGTCTTGCCCGTGTCGCCGCCACCTTCCTGCCCGCCCTCGGCTTCGTCCTCCGCGAGAAACGCCGCACCCGGCAAATCGATCAATACCGCGCGATCCAGGAGCAGCCAGTGCGGCGTCTCGCCGACGGCATTGATCGATTCGCAGCCTGTCCCAGCCAGTGTCTCTGCAATCGCAGTTTTGCCGGAGTCTGCCTCGCCGACCATCAGGTACCATGGCACACGATAAAGAAATCGCGAAGAGGCCAGCTTCTCGCGCAGCCGCTTTCTTGCATCCCGAAAGCTTGCAAGCATTCCGGGGTACGCCGTAGTGAACCACTTTCCAGAGTTGTCCTTATCGGTCTGCTCTTGCTTTTCCTCGCTACCATTCTTCTTTGGCCTGACTAGCAACACAATCGCCGCTACGATCAGCAGGATCGCAATCAACAGGCCCACAAACAACAGAATCTTGAGCAGAGCCGGATTGTTCAGCCAGATGTTTTTCATGCTGTTCATTCGTGCTGCTTGGAAAAGTTGCCTCAGCCGTGCTCACAAGCCTCCTGAGCTGGTCGGGTCCGACGCGGCAGTATCGGGAACGTAAAGCAATACGGCCCCTATACTTCCATTTCCCGACGGCTCATCGGCCGGAAGGATGAGCTGCGGATGCAATTCGAGATCGGCGGTCGAAAGTCCCGTATCGACAGAGAATAATTGTGCGGTTCCGCCGAGTGTTACACCGGCGGGGGACGGATTCAGCCGGGCCACCGATTTGACCGCCTGGCTCCGCGGCGCCATGTTCCCTTGGGCGGTTGGAAAAGCGATCATGCCTTCCGCCAGCCACGCCCTCACGTTTTCCGCTGAACCCGCTGAGCCACCTTGTGGGCCGGTAACTGCCACAATAACTGCTCCGGACGACTGGCTTACGTTTGACTTCGTCAACACCTGGTTCATGGAGAGAGTGGCAGGAAGGTCTACGCGAAACGAATTCTCCACGCGTTGGAACGGAATCGGAAGCCACTTCACCACGACATCTGCACCCGAATGCGCATTCAGCACGTTCAACGCGTTTGTCGTCTGGCTCAATAAGCTACGAGTAGGCAAGGTCACGCGCCACCAGAGCAGCGTCGAGCCAACCAGCCACGTCCCCAGCACAGCCGCGACCACCAGCCACCATCGTCTCGGGTCCGGCAGCCTCGCCGGTGCTCCCTCGCTCACGGTATGCCGATAAGCTTCGGGAAAAATATGCTGGCTCTCGTGCCGTAGGCCCGGATTCACCACTACGAGCCGCTCATAGAGCCTCTTTTTGTAGAGCTCCGCGGTTGCAGGGTCGCGCAGGTAGCTTCCGCGAAAACCCAGCGACAGAACCATCATATAAACGGCGCATAACTCCGCCGTCCCATAGTCTTCTCGCGTAAGCAGGCTATCGATGCGTCGAAAAATCACCTGGCCGGAGATCTGCGAGCGAAACAGCCGGACCTCCATCAGGTTGTTGCGCCAGTAGGCGGCGCCGGGCCAATCCAAAAGACAGATAAACGTCTCGTCGGCGAATGCCGCCATCACGTAAACCAGTTCTTCGAGCAGATCGCGCGAAAGAGCGCTTGGCGCGTGGCGCATTTCAAACATTCTCTCGTCGAGATACTGCGCCATCTGTTCCCACACCCTGACGGTGAGCGCGATCTCAGGGCTGATTTCCGGCGCTTCCGCTACTGCAGTTGCGGTCGCGAGCGCTTCGGAACGAGCATCTGCAGCGGTTCCCGGGCCGGGCAGTCGACGATTCGAAGTGACAGTGTTTGCGGACGTTGGGGGTGGGTCGATGGCATCGAGAGCCATCCGCCGCAGCCGCGTTACCTCGCAGTAGAATTCGCGGAACTTCCGCAACAGCGGATAGGAACTCTGTGTGCGCTGCTCCATAGATCAGCCTTCCTTACGCCGGGAAGGTCGTTGGCGGACAAAGAGCGTGGCCGAGGCGGGCATATGTATCTCGTGCTTGGCCGGCTTCAAAATCAGTTTCTTGCGCGGATCGAGCATGTTCGGGTCGTTCTTCACCCGGAACAGCAC
>JBAWFY010000606.1:0-14937 GCA_049592335.1 Occallatibacter sp. | reverse complement strand
CCCAACTGTCGCGTCGAAGTCCTCATTCCCGACTTTCAAGGCGATCGCGAAGCCATTCGTACGGTTGTGGAAGCGCGGCCCGAAGTGCTCAACCACAACACCGAGACCGTCCCGCGCCTCTATCGTGTGGTCCGCTCCGGCGCGCGCTACGAGCGTTCTCTCGAACTGCTGCGCTACTCCAAAGAGTTAAGGCGCGGAGCGCTCACGAAATCGGGCGTCATGGTCGGCCTCGGCGAAGAGACGCACGAGTTGATCGACGTCTTCCGCGATCTTGCCGCAACCGGCTGCGACATTCTCACCATCGGCCAGTATCTGCGCCCGTCGCGCGATCACCTGCCCATGAAGCGTCTCTACACGCCGCGCGAGTTCGCCGAACTGAAGGCCGAAGCGCTCCGGTTCGGCTTCCGCCACGTAGAATCCGGCCCGCTTGTCCGCTCCAGCTACCACGCGCACGAACAAGCCGCCAGCACCGGCATCGCAGCGCTGGCATAGCGCGCCGCAAGTGTGGCGCAGTCTCGCCGGAGTTGTAGAATAGCCCTTGGCTCATTCCTGAGTGCGAGGACGATCTACGATGACTGCCTTCATGGCCGGAAATCCGGCGACCAAAGACCTATATAACGATCTCAAGCGGCGCATGGATCACGCAGTCGCAGACTTTCAGGCCAACCTGGCGGCCACCCGCACCGGCCGCGCCAGCGTGCACATGCTCGACCAGATCAAGGTGGACTACTACGGCACGCCCACGCCCATCAACCAGATGGCGCAAGTCTCCGCGCCCGAGCCCCAGCTCATCACCATCTCGCCCTGGGACCCCGGCATCCTCAAGGAGATTGAGAAGGCCATCCAGGCCTCCGATCTCGGCTTCAATCCCATGTCCGACGGCAAGATCATCCGCGTCCCCGTGCCCCCAATGACCGAAGAACGCCGCCGCGACGTCTGCAAGCACATCAACAAGGTTCTCGAAGAGCACCGCACCGCAGTTCGCAACGTCCGCCGCGACGGCAACGACGCGCTCAAGAAGCTCGCCAAGGACAAGAAGATCAGCGAAGACGATGAGAAGCGCGCCCTCGAAGAAGTGCAGAAGATGACCGATGGCGAAATCCGCCGCATGGAAGAGCTCTCGCAGAAGAAGGAAGCCGAAGTCATGCAGGTCTGACGGCGGAGCATTTGCGCCCCGCCATCCACTCATCCGCCATGCGCTGCCTCGCTCTTGAGCTGCGACCCTACCGCGCCGCAGCCAGCCTTTTGCGATACGCCTTCAGGCTCATGCTTCCCACCGCCCCCACCAGCTGCAGGACTGCGACGGCAGCCGCAATCTCAAACGCGATATAAGCGAAATGATTGATCTGGGCGGCGGAGGCGGCGTTCGCCACGTCAGCCGGGTCTTTGAGCATCACCAGCGTCCGTCCCGGCGCCCCCAGCACAATGACGAGCGGAACCAGTCCCAACACCTTCTTCACAAAGTGCTGCGCGCGGTGCGGCTCCTGCCAGCGGTCGCGCAGCAGATCGGCCATGCGCCATACAAGCTCCACCGCGTTCAGCACCACAACGCACCAGTAGAAGATCCACCACACCGACGTCAGTTGGTACGGAGTAATGGACAGGTAGATTGCGCCCGGCCCCATCAGCAGATACGGATAATGCGGCACCAGCAGCAGCCACACCAGCAAGACCCAGCCGAAGATCACTTCGGCGACGGCTTGCGCATAGCTTTTTGGCTTCTTCCCTTTTTCGTAAGGCGCGTGAAAAGGCGGCGCTGCCTTGTCCATCCAGTCGGGGCCCATCGCTCCGCCCTGAGTAAACTTCTCGGGAATCTTCGCGCCGCTCCGCTCCACGATGGCGAAGATCAGCGTGACCATGGCTGCGTTGACAAACAGAATCCATGGCAACTGCATCAGCGCGCGCACCAGCGCATCGGGGCCAAGCCCGTTGGCTACAATCTCCACGGCCTTGACGATGGCATAGATCGCCGCACACCACCCCAGAGCCACGCGCAGCACAAAGCGGTAGAGCGGAAACAGAGCCGGCCCGATGAGATATTGCTGCGGCTGGTAGCGCGCGGCCACCTGCAGCGGCGAACCCATCTGCCGGAGCCATGCTTCCATCTCGGCGTCGGTCATCTTGCGGCCTAGCTCCGCTTCTTTATCTTCGAGCTGCGACTCAAGATTCGCGCGCAGTTCGGCGATGATGTCGTCCTGCCGCCGCCAGGGCAGGTGCCGTCTCACGGATTGAAGATAACGGTCGAGTAGTTCCATGTTGTTCCTCGCCTCTACAGCAAATTCGAAATCGCTGTGTTGATGTCGTTCCATTCCTTGAGCAGCCGCGCAAAGATCTCTTCGCCGTCTTTCGAAAGCCGGTAAAAGCGCTTGTTGCGTTTGTCTTCCTCGCGCCATTCGCTGGTCAGCAGGCCTTGCGCTTCAAGCCGGCGCAACAACGGATAGAGCGTGTTTTCGTCGATCTCCATGCCGCGCGCGGCCAGCGCCTTGCGCAGCGTGTAGCCGTAGTGCTCCTGCTTGAGCTGCGCCAGAACCGCCAGGCTCAGGCAGCCGCGCCGCAGCTCCAGGCGAAGGTTCTCGAAGAGGTTCTCAGCCAAAGTCATTGCTGTTCTCCAAACACCGTACCTCACATACTGTATGTAACACAGTGTGTGATGTCAAGAGATTTTTCAAGTTTTTTTAAGGTGGACAATGCGGAATTGCCCATGTGATGGAACTCGTCGGCAGTCGTGCTTATCTAACTAATATTTATTCATATAGTTAACAGGAACAACCCAATCCTAGCCCCTGACCACAAACGCATTTGTCATCCCGAGCGCCGGCGAGGGATCTGCGGTTGCTTTCAACGAATCGGTGACCCACACCAGCCCAACTCACCACAAGTCCAACTGATCACGTCTTGTATCGGGTCGGGGAACTCTAGCAGGACGGGCGCTCGCCGAAGCGCCGCACGCAAGGTCAAAGTGCCTCTTCAATCCATTCCACCAGTTCTGCAAGGTCATGCGCCCAGAAAATCGTTAGGCCTCTTTCCTGTGCGTTGCTGATGTTATGAAGCTTGTACACACCACTCAAAACGGCCACAGGAACCACGTTCCTGGCCCCAAATTCTTTGATCCAATATTCGGCTTTTCCAGCGGCCTCGCGGTTGAGACGCTTAACGGAGTTTGTGGAAGAATTCGAAACCTTGCACTCGATGGGCATGACGCGATGGTCCCGAAGTCCAAGCAAGAAGTCCGCCTTCGTCGAGCCCAAAAGGCTTTCTCGACAGAATTCGCCTGGACCAGGTGCTTGATTGAGTGTAGACACGGTTCGCGACGCGGCGAGTTTCCATTTCTTCCGGAGCAGGGCATCGCGAACGGCAGATTCCTGCCGGTCTTTGCCTTCATTGCGCCGGGAAGTACCAACTCTGCTGACTGCGAGGAGTGCGGCGGAAGCAGTGACAGCTGCACTTCTTTCAGATTTACTTGGTTCGCGGCCTTCCGCGATCCAGGGAAAGCGGCGTGGATCGATTGTAGCCTCGACGATTTGCAGAACCCGTTTCAGCATCGCCGGATCCGACCGAAGCCGGGAGGAGCTGAGGCGAGCATTAGCCAAGACCGCAAGATCGTCCTCCGATATCGGAGGGCCTGCTAGATACCGAAAAGCCTCCAGGAGAGCTGGCTTCGTCAGAACCTCAACAGCCGTAGGACCGAGCTGCCTCAAACTGGCAGTGGTTTCCAGCAAACTCGTCACCACCGTGCGGTACTGATCGAACGCCCGTGTATACGCTTCAAGCGGTTCCCGAATTCGTTCCTCTCGAAAAAGAAACCTTGCCTTTTCGAGTCCAAGACTAAGTTGATCGTCAGTCCATCTTGGTGGCTGTTTCATGCGACCTGCGCGGGTTTCATTTCCATAGGATTCGGTATTAAGATCCGCTCCATCTCCTTTGGCTCGAACTTAGTCAGGCCGCCAGCATAGGTGCGCCCGTCTGAAACGGTTGCTGCCGACGAAAGTAGGCGCGAGAGAAGGTCGAGCATCTTTGGTGACATAGGCACACGCGGATATATTCCATGAGCGATATTGATATGGCGCGCGTGCGCGATGTTGCGCACGAACGCAGGAGGACGGCGCGCCATGTATGTAGCGAGAATCGGGGCTGGCTGGCGCAACCCAACAGACCACCATGGCTTGCGATTTCTCGCAATGTAGCTCTGGTCAGCTCCTAACCTCTTCGCTAGAACAAGAAATTCGTCAATCCGCCGCCGCTCAGATTTGTCTAAAACCGATAGGTCGCGCGGAATGTCGATCACGTGTCGAAGACGAGAACCATCCTCGAGTACATCGCCAACAGCGAACAACTCCTTCGCGCGCGTCACACTCGAAAATAAAACTGATTCCGGAAGGATCGAACTATGGTTTGCAGCAATCCAAATCCGATTTGCGCCCGTAACCTGACCACGATGAACTTCGCATAGTTCTCCGAGTTCGATATATCCCTGTGGGACCGGACTGGACTTGCGGGAAAGAATGGACCAGCGATTCGTCGATTCGAAGCGGCTGCGGTCCAGCAGTTTTCCCCGAAGCAAATCCGCGCTTTGTGTAACGGTCTCGGTAGGGTTCATGCGTATTCGATCCGGTCGCGAACCAACTACGAACTGCGTAATAACCGCGGTTGTTAACGCGTCAGGGAAGGTTCGAGATGTGGGATCCACGAGCGTGATTCCCAGTCCGCCAAGGCGATGCAAAAACAAATCGCGCACGAGCTTGCCGTAGTTCACGTCAAGCCACTCGGCAGCCGTTATAAACGCACCAAAGTCCCCATCCCGGGCTTTCAGAGCCGTTGCAAGATAAAAGTGGACATGAAGACCAGCAAGTTGGCTGGCCTTAAGTCCTAGCCTTCTCGCGTTTTCCGTGAGCCATTTCTTTCCCGCGGCATCCAGCCCGTGGTGCCGCACATACGGTGGATTACCCACGAACAACGTGTGCCCGCTTACCGGCGGAATCGTTACCGTTCGATAATCGGATAATAAGACTTTCGCCCTCTTCGCAAGTCCACGGGCGGCAAGATTCGCCCGAGCAATGATCGCGGCAACTGGATCTGATTCGATTCCGAGGAGCTGCGCCTCGGGAAATACCGTAGCCGCCGCCAAAAGAAAGCGTCCAGATCCAGCTCCAGGCTCGATCACGCGAACCGGATCAATTCTGAGCGTCCTTGCCCAAGAGACCATTGAGTCGACCACCGGCAACGGCGTGAATGTCGCGCCCAATCCCCTTCTTTCCAACGGCGACCGTAAACCGCAAAGCAGTTCCCCGAGAGGATCATTTCCCTTGTTAATCTCCCTGCGGATATCTCTGATCTGCGCCAAGGGAAGTTCCTTGGCGGACATTGCTAAGTCGAGCTCCTTGCTGGACCATTCCCCTATGCGCCGCGCACCTAAGCTAACCGCAGCGGAGATCAGATCCTGTTCGGAAAGGAGATTCACACGACTAGTATCACCGCATTCTTCCCATAAGTATTGTGCAAAAGGGGGCGAATTGTTAATCACTTATGCTCTGCTCCAGCCGCTATGTCCGCAGCAGTTTGCCGTCCTTAGCGAGGGCCCTCTTATGGGGAAACTTCAATCCTCGGGAGATGAAAGGGCAGTCTCAAACGCAGTAAAACTCCGCAACGCACAGCCGGGAAGCTCACCATCGACGGCAGACCGTCAAATCACGGTCTGTCTCACTGAAGGGGTGCACCGCACCGCCTAGTCAAGCCCTCAGCCACAAATCCCGCAACCGCTTTCCGCTAAATCGCTGATTCTTGCTCCCTTGTCCCCTTGTTCCCTGTCTTTTGCCGGTAATTATCTCCATTCGGTGCAAGATAGGAATAGGGGAGAAACCGCACCATGCGCAGGAAATGCAAGCACATCACCGTAAGCGTCACCGAGGACCAGTACCACCGGACCCGCCTGCTCGCCGCCGAGTTCGACACCACCGTCACCAGTCTCGTCGCCTACCTGCTCGACCGCCTCCCCGACGCTCTCCGCCGCGCCCACTACTCAAAATCTCCGGCAAAAAATTCCGATACGCCAACCGAAAACCCCAAAAAATCGTACTCAAACTGTGCAGTCATCTAACCCGCAATCATTCAGCAGCCTACAACCACTTGCGCCCCGCCGTACTTTGGCAGTATCCCAGTATCGTTTCTCTAAGCAATTGGATTTAAACGCTACCCTTCTGCGTTACCCTTGTCTCTTATGGGGCGTATCCGCATTCTTTCTGACTTGGTGGCCAACCAGATCGCCGCCGGCGAGGTGGTGGACCGTCCTGCGTCCGTGGTGAAGGAGCTGCTGGAGAATGCGCTCGATGCCGAGTCGACGCGCATTCGCGTGGAAGTGGAAGGCGGCGGGCGCAAGCTGATCCGCATTTCCGACGACGGCCACGGCATGAATCGCGACGACGCGCTGCTGGCCTTTGAGCGCCACGCGACGTCGAAGCTGCGCACCGCCGACGAGCTGCTCTCGATTGCGACGCTGGGCTTTCGCGGCGAGGCGCTGCCTTCGATTGCTTCGGTAGCGCGCGTGACCCTCGAGACCTCCTGCGCGGAGAGCGAATCCTCTGGAGTTGGTTCCCGGATTGAAATTGCCGGTGGGAAGATTTTGCGCGTGGAAGATGCGGCGCTGCCGCGCGGAACCACAATCGCGGTTTGCGATCTCTTCTTCAACACGCCTGCGCGTAGAAAATTTCTGCGCGCGGAATCAACCGAGCTAGCGCATGTGACGGCGCTGGTGACTCACTACGCGCTGGCCCATCCCGAGAAACATTTCGAACTGGTGTCGGCGAGCCATACGATCGTCTCTGCGCCGCCCGTTGCGCGCACCGCCGAACGCATTTATCAGATCTTCGGCAAAGAAACGCTCGGCCAGTTGTTGCCGCTGGCTGCCGAAGCGCCCTTCGCGCATGTCGGATTACCGGAACCTCCTCCGTGGAAAAGGAGTCCGGAGGACGCGCCGCGCCAACCGGGCACGCTGCGGCTCAGCGGATTTTATTCCAAGCCGGAATTGCAAAAGCTGAATCGCAACTCGATTTACATCTTCGTAAACAAGCGGCTGATCCGCGACCGGCTGCTGCTGCATGCAATCACCGAGGCCTATCGCAACGTGATTCCGCCGACGAGCTTCCCGGTCGTGCTGCTCTTCCTGGAGATGCCGCCGGAAGAGGTTGACGTGAACGTGCATCCTGCTAAAACTGAAGTCCGGTTTCGGCAGCAGAGCCTGGTGCATGACTTTGTGCGCGACAGCCTCCGTACAGCTCTCGTCAAGGCGCGGCCGACGGCGGGTTTTTTAGCCGCGCTCGATGCGCAACCAACGGCCAGTCCGTCGCTGATGCCCCCGCCGACGTCGGCGATTCCAGGCGCCCCCGGCGAATCGGTCCCGACGATGCCCGACTCCGACCCGGAGGGGGGCGCCGCTCTTGCCGAATCCTTCCGATTGACGCCGGCAGTGCCCCGCCCAGTACCAGGAAGGCTACCGTTTGGCAGCCAGGGCGCGACTGAAGGGCAGGCCCTGGTGGAGGCGGCCCAAGCGCTCTTTACCGCGGATGTGCCGGACACCGATCACTGCAGTCCAAGTCTCAATGGAACAGGGAGTTACGGGAGCGATTCGGCGGCTGAGGCGGCTGCGGTCGAAGCTGAACAGGCAGCCGGCAGTTTGAACCGGCTGGGCTCGCTCAAGGCGCTCGGCCAGCTCCGCGAATCCTTCATTCTGGCTGTCGGCGACGATGGGCTGTGGATCATCGATCAGCATGTTGCACACGAACGTGTGCTTTTTGAGAAGATCCTGCGGGAGCGCCAGGTGGAACAGTTGCAGCGGCAGCGACTGCTGATGCCGCTTTTGGTGGAGCTGAAGCCGGAACAGATGGTGGTCTTCGCCCGCATCGCCGAAGAGCTTGAAAACAATGGGTTTGATGTGGAACCCTTTGGCCCGCAGACGCTGGCCGTCAAATCCGCTCCGGTGGGACTGGACGGTGGGGAGCTGGAACGAACGTTGAGTGAGATCATCGATCAGGCGGCTGCAGATTCCGAGCAAGCTGTTCAGAGCGAGTCGCTTAGCAAGCTGCGGTCGCGGATCGCCGCCTCCATCGCTTGCCACTCGGCTATTAAAGTCAATACCACTCTGGATACAAAACGTATAGAATGGTTGTTGTTGGAGCTCGCGAAGACCGATCACCCAACCAGTTGCCCGCACGGACGTCCAATCGCTTTACTGTATTCTTGGAAGGAGATCCAGCGGGCCTTCCAGCGTTTGTAGAATTTTTTCTGGAGGACGGTCGATTTAGCTCTCAGGAGCCGACCGACGGGTTGTTTCGCCAGCCTTGGAAGCGAGGGTTTCTCTTTGACAGCAGAACAGTTGGAAGCATCGCGCGCCGAAAGGATGCGTCAGAATGGTGCTGGGACGCTCACGTATGAGGACGCCCGGACGTGGATTGAAGAAACGGGACTTTGTCTGTTCTTGCCACGGAAGCAGTATGCCGCCTTTGTTGCCCCATCCTTTGTTGAAGCTGTAGCCGCTGAACGCAACCCGGCTCCCGGGGGCAAAGCCATATCGCAGGCCGAGGAATTGCTGGTACGCCTGGAAACCGAGGGAGTGGCCGTGCGGCTGAACCTGCAGGGCCAGCCCGGCGAGCATCCCGATTTCATCGTGGCCGCATGGGTTCTGCCCTACGTTTATGCGTTGCGCGGCGACCGCGACTGGCGGCGCGTTCCGCAATTGACTGGATCGCGCGCGGTTTCGCCTCTTGCCGTGCAGGCGTACAAGCAGCTTGAAACCGGCGACGCAACCATTCCGCAGTTGAAGCATGCGCTGAGCCGGGAAGTGAGCGAGTCGGCGGTTCTGCGCGCCATCACGGAATTATGGCAGCAACTGCGCATTATTCCGATTTTTTCCGCGCCCAATCGCGCGCCGCAATGGCAGTTGCTGCGGGTGCGCTACCAAAAGGCCATCGCCGAAGGCGCTTCCACGTCGCAGGTCACGGCGATTTCCGTGCTGGCTTCGATTTATCTGCAGGCAGTGATCGCCGCCACGATGGAAGAGGTTGAGATGTTCCTGTCGCCGCTGACGGCGCGCAGCAAGGTGCGCGAGGTTTTGCGCGGGCTGGTGGCAACGCGGCAGGTGCACACGATCTCCATGGGACACGCGCCGCACTTTTACGTGGCCGGCACGCTGCCGGAGTTCTCTTCTCCCACGTCGCTTCTTGGCGGCTTGTATGCAAGTTCGTCCATGCCGGCGTCGAGCGAATTCCTGCGCTCCTTTGAGCACAGCCGCGAAACTTCTGCTCCGCGGTTGCAAGCCGCGGCCGAAATGCGCAAACCATCTGAGACGGCGCATGAGGCGGCGGACGAAGCCGAGACCAAGCCGCGGACTGCGCCGCATTTCAGCCGCAAACCGGCGCGGACTCGCGATCGCAAGCCTGCATCGAGCTCTTCGCGCAATCGCGCGGCGCGGGCCAACAGCGTGCGCAAGCCCAAGCCCGCGGCTTCGCGAAGCCTGCGCAACGGCCACTCCGCCAAGGCGTCGCCGAAATCTTCGTCGCGGCCCGCAGCACGTCGCACTGTGGACGCGCGTTCGCGCCGTAAGCCGGCCTTGACCGCATCGGCTAAGGCGGGCAACAGGTCCCGCTACGGGTTTACTGCTTCAAGCCGGCAGCGGACAAAGAAACGCGGGTGAACGAAACGCGGATGAGCGCGGGGGAAAACTCATTCCATTCTGCGGTGCCCACTCGCAGAATGATTGTCGCCATCGACGGTCCAGCCGGAGCGGGAAAAAGCACCATCGCGCGCGAGTTGGCGCGCCACTTCGGTTTGCTGAATCTGGAAACCGGCGCCATGTACCGCGCCTTCGCCCTCAAAGCACTTCGTGCCGCAATGCCTTTGGATGAGGGCACAAGCCTGGAAAGACTCACCGCGGAAACTTCCATCCGCCTTGAGCCCGGCGAAGAAGAGAATCGGGTTTTGCTCGACGGCGAAGACGTCACCGGCCTGATTCGCAATCCCACAGTATCGGAAGCTGCATCGCGCGTGAGCGTGTTTCCGCGGATTCGCGCCTGGATGGTAGGCTTGCAGCAGCAGCTTGGCGCCGATGGCGGCGTGGTGATGGAGGGCCGCGACATCGGAACAGTGGTGTTTCCTCACGCCGAAGTCAAAATCTTTCTGGACGCCGCGCCTGAAGTGCGCGGCCAGCGGCGCTACGATCAGCTGGACCGGTTGGACCGGAAGGACGCTCCGCCACCACCTCCGCCCGAAGAGATTCTTCGCGATCTGCGCGCCCGCGACGAACGCGATCGTAACCGCGCCGATTCGCCGCTGAAGCCCGCGGCCGATTCCGTGCTTCTGGACTCGACAAAGCTCACGTTCGACCAAGTGATCTCGGAAGCTGTAAAGATCGTGGACGCAAAGATGCGCGCGGCTGGGCACGACTGCTAACGCGTTTGTTTGGCGGTTTTGCTGCGCATTTCTTTGGAGTATTTCGGCGTTCTTCTTCTGCTACATTGTTCTGCTTGCGTGGTTCTGCTTATGAGCGCCCCGTGGATTCTTTCAGATTTATACGGACTCCCCATGCCTTTTGAGTTACGATGATTGCAATTACGACGGCGGCCCCAGGAACTCCTCAAGGAGCGTGAACGTACCATGACCGTCCACTGCCATCGATGCGGAAGCTGCAATCTGCGCCCCTCGCATTTTCGATGGGTGGACCTGGCCCATCTGGCTCTGCTGCGCTCGCCCGTGCGTTGCCGCTACTGCCGGACGCGATTCTACGTGACCCTCGGGAAAATCAGCGGGATCCGGCGCGAGGCCGAGGCACGCATCCGCCAGGAGCACCACATGGAGATGGAGCGGTTGGCGGGTCCGGAGCGGCAGAACATCCCAGGCCGAAGCTGAACCCGGAGTTCCGACCGACAGCCTGCTGCAAGCGGCCCGCTCAATGCAATCCCTGCTCATTGACTGCGACGGCGCGCGAGTTCGCGCGCATGGGCGCGATGCGATAGGCTTTGGGTATGGAGCAGACGTGCAGCCGTTGCCATGAGACCATGCAGGAAGGGTTTCGCTATTGCCCGGCCTGCGGGCTGCCGCAACTGGTCTATTCTGCTGAAAATTCCGCCGACACCGAGGGACAGCCCGATCGCTGGGAGCAGGCGATCCGCGATGCGAATGCGGTGGATTGGCGCTCGGCCGCGCGTTCCATTCTTCCCCTGGCGGTCGTCGCCGGAGCTCTGTGTGCGTTGTTTTCGCCGGGCGGCCTCTTCGGGCTTGTCCTGATGGGCGCGGCCGCCGCGTGGGCCGTGGCGCTCTACTCGCGCAGCCAGCCGCCGGCTCAGAGCCCGGTATGGATCACCGCCCGTGCTGGGGCGCGCATCGGCTTGGTTTGCGGTCTGCTTGCCGGGGCGTTGGCCTTTGCCGTAAGCGGCGGCGAACTCTACGCCAAGCGCTACATTCTCCATCAAGGGAGTCAGATCGACACAGACTGGAAAAGCTTTGTCGACTACGAGACGCAGCTTTCGCAAAAGGTGGCCGCGTGGACGCCTGATCCGGCGCAGTTCCAGGCTCAGACCGTCGCGCAAGCGAATCGAATGCTCACGCCTGAAGGGCATTCGGGGAATGTGGTCGCGGATTTTGCTCTGGCTTCGTTTCTGTTGGTGCTCTTCGCCGTGGCCGGCGGCGCACTGGGCGCGCGCAGAATCGCCCGCACCCGGCGGCAAGGAACTTAGGCTCCCCGGTCCGCGATTGGCAACCGCCGCATCGTCGCCTCATTCAAGGTGTTCCCATGTGCCGCAACATCAAAATGCTTTTTAACTTCGAGCCGCCGGCAACTCCGGATGAGATTCGCAGCGCATCGCTGCAATTCGTGCGCAAGATCAGCGGATTCAACAAGCCGTCAACGGCCAACGAAGCCGCGTTCGACGAAGCCATCGACGAGATCGCAGCAGCTGCAACGCGACTTCTCGGTCGGCTTGAAACCGGTGCGCCGCCGCGCAACCGCGAGGACGAAGCCGCCAAGGCCCGCGCCCGCAGTCTGGCGCGATTCGGAGATTGATTCCGGATTCAGCGTGCCGCCGCGCTGCTGACGGATCCGGCCGGTGTTGCGCCATCATCGAGTGGATGGCTGATTGCCTCGGAAGCCGGCGTAGCATTTGAGATTGACGTGCTTTGGCGCCGATAAGGGGATGGCCCGCACGCCGCGGGCAGATTGGCGAGCTGCTTCGCGAAGACACGGAAACCCGCGGTTCCCGGGCGCAGCGTCTCCCAGTAGCTGCTCTTGCTCACCACCGATTTGTGCTGCACAATTAACTGGTTTTCAAGGATCTTCACTCCGCACTCGAGATTGTTTTTGGGCTGCAGGATGGTCTTTGCCGGATCGTGCTCAGCAAGCTCCTTGTCTTTGTCCCAATCGAAATCGCATCCGTAGCGCTGGCTATCGAGATACTTGAGTTGCAGCAGCCCTTCCTGCCGCGTGATGCGATGCGTCACGGGATCGATCACGGCAACCCCGGGGTCGGTGTGGCGCACATCGGCGGTGGACTTTAATCCCGCCTCCGCGCCTGCCACTGCCTGAAAGAAATAGGCCCAGAAGGCGCGCCGATCGGGGTCGCTCATCCTGCTGAAGCGCGGGCAGAGTGACTTGACCTGGCGCTCGCGGCGGGGCGAAAGCAACTCCGGGGGCAGGGACTTCTCGACGATCTTGTCCCAATCCGGATTCCACGTGTTGTCGTCGCCAAGCTCCTCTTTTTTGATCGCGATGGGCGTGGGCGGCGCGGGCTTGATCGCGGGCTGGGCCGGTTGTTCCTTGCCGGCCTGCGCTTTCACGTTGGCGCGCTGCGGATGCCAAGGGAACGTCAGGAGCGCCAGCAAGACGACGACCGCGGCAAGGGCGATCCAAGACAGCTTGGGCATAGGCACACCGGCGCGTACGTCCAGTTCAGATGCGCTGCATTCGCGGTGTGCCGCCCGAAACCTCACACAAGGCGAGGATGAGAAGATCGAAGCAGCAGCATCTTCCCCGTTTCCGGATTCAGACGATGAGAGAACTGGTCACCTTTGTGTTTGGCCTTGCCCTGATCGGCAATGCAGGCCTGTTTGTGCCGCAGGCCATTGCGGTGTGGCGCAAGAAGAGCGATGAGGGCATTTCGCTGGTCACCTTCGGCGGCTTTTGCGTTTTGCAGGTCATCGGCGTGGTGCATGGCCTTTACGAGCACGACAATTCGCTGGTCGTCGGCCTGGGCGCGAGCTTTTTAACCTGCGGGACCGTCACGCTGCTCACGATCGTCTATCGCATTCGGCGTTTGCGCGCCCGCGATAGCCGCCAGACTGCCTGAGCGGCCAGAGGTCCCATCCCCCTCGGCCAAGCTCCAGCGGCAACCCCCGCGCATTCCCGTACATCGATGCCTTTCAGGATCGCAGGTTTCGCAAAGAGTGTACGACAAGGGAACGCAATCCAGCGTATACTTCTCTACCACGGCGGCATTGGCCCGCCGGCGATGGAGCGATTCTCCTCGCATTCCCCTCATAGATCAGTGGAGGACCCGATGAAGATCACCGACACCGTGCAACAGGTGCTGAAGCACAAAGCGTTCAACAAAGTGCTGCCGATTGCGCCCGAGCAGACGGTGCACGAGGCCTTGTCGATGATGGCCGAGTACGACGTCGGCTCGTTGATGGTGATGTCGGGGCAGAAGCTGGTCGGCATCGTTTCCGAGCGCGACTACGCGCGCAAGGGAATCCTGAAAGGCCATCAATCGAAGGACACCGCGGTGGCAGAGATCATGACCAGCCCCGTCGTCTCCGTAACCTTGCGGGACACCGTCGACCATTGCATGAACCTGATGACGGAGCACCACTTCCGCCATCTGCCCGTGCTCGATGGCGAGAGGGTAGTCGGCCTCGTCTCCATCGGCGACATGGTGAAGTGGGTGATCAGCGGGCAGGAACACGCCATCCAGGCGCTCGAAGGGTATATTACCGGCGTTTATCCGGGTTAGGCGGAGGGAAAGATCATGACGAGGTAGTGTGATTTGCCGCAATGGCCCAAACGCGGCCATCCTTGTAGACGACCAGCACATCGTTGTCCAGCGTGTACGGTTCTTTCCGAATCGTCAGATCATGTTCGTGAAAATAGAGAACCGAATTGCGATATTTTTTGGTGGGCTTGCCCAAAAATCTCTCAACTTCCGCCTCGGTCATCCCAAGGTGCAGTGGGTCTGGCAACAATTCCACCGTTCCCATCTTCGCGTCGAGTGCCTTGCATCGGTGGTCCATCTTTGCACCATTTTCCAGTCGCTGCCACTCGAAGCCACTGATCGCAGGACCATCGATCTCGCCACTGTAAAGCCATAGCGCCCACGGTGCATTCATATCGAGCCGGTAAAGGCAGATCCACCCCAAAGCTTCACTGGTTTGGCCGCTGTATCCAAGCCTTGCCCCGAAATGCTTCTGCGCGGCAAGCAATTCGGTTGTCTCAAGGACAATTGGCCAATCTCCCACCTTTAGGCTGTTAATTATTTCGTCAGGCACGGTCGGCAGCGGAAGAGACTGGGGCCAGTGAAGGTCCGGAGGACCCCAAACGGGAGGACTTTGATGTGACGGTGGTTTGACGGTTGTCTGAGCGCAGGTGCTCGAGAGCACTATGAGTACTGCCGCTAATCGAGCCGCCCATTTCATCGTTTCTTATCCCAGAAAAATCCCGGCGATAGCCGCCGAGATCAGGTTGGCCATGGTTCCGGCCAGCATGGCGCGCACGCCTAATCGCGCCAGGTCGTTGCGGCGCTCGGGAACGAGAGCGCCGATGCCCCCGACCTGGATGCCGATGGAGCCGAGGTTGGCGAATCCACATAAGGCATACGTGGCCATCGTAAAAGACCGGTCGTCCAATTGGTCTTTCAGGCCGTGCAGTTGGCCGTAGGCGATCAATTCATTGCCTACCATGCGAAT
>JBAWFY010000605.1:0-4772 GCA_049592335.1 Occallatibacter sp. | reverse complement strand
GGTCTGCGTGAAGCCGCCGATCTTGACGGTGTGCGTTCCCCAAACCTTGGTGAGGGTATCGGCAAACTGTGGTGCTTCCTTCTTCACGCCATATTGCCCGGGAGGATTCTCGAAGATCGAGGCTTGCGAGAAGTCCGGGAAGGTATCGTTTCCGGCGCTGGAATACGCGGGAATGTTATTCGTCGCAGTCTGGAAGACCTTGCCATAGCTGTAGCCCAGGGTGGTCTTGTAGGCTGCCGAGGGGTCGGGGGTTACGAACGGATAGCTGCCGAAAGCCCATGCGGCCAGAAAGTCGTTGGTAGTTGTGGAGTTGAAGTTGTGCACGATGTGGCCGGCCAAAACCTTGCCGTGGTTGGACTCGATCTCGGCGCCGCCTGGATATGGGATAGCGTTGCCCGGCGTCCAGTAGAGGTGCGCGCCGATCTGGGAGCCGGCGCCGCCGGCGAGGCTCGAGGAGTAAGCCTGCTCGTAGCTGCCGTAGATCTTGGTGTTGTCTCCCCATTGATAATCGGCACGGGCGCGCCAGATCCACCCATCCTGGACATTCACGACCGGCTGGTAGTAGTTGCATCCGCCGCAAACGCTCAACGGAGTGCTGCTGGTCGCCTTGGGCCAGATCTTGGCCAGGGCGGCGGCTCCAGGATCGAGGTATCCGGCGGGAAACTTCTGGCCGGCGTCTGTTCCAGATGCAGCCAGTTGCGGCAGTGTCGTCGTCGTCGTTCCGTTCGCCAGAGTTGTTCCGCCCAGGTCACTGCACCACGACCCGCCGCCACTGATGCTCGGAGGCTTCCCCACATAGAACCCATTAGGACAGATGGCGGTGTTGTCGGCATTGTCGGTCGAGAAATCGCCCTGCATCATCTCCGGGGTGGGAATATACGACGTCGCAACCTGGGAGTTGCCCAGATTCTGCAGCCACCGCTCGTAGCCGCCCCAGAACATCAGGTGCTTATGAGTTCCCGGAACCGGGCCGCCGGCGCTGCCGCCTGGATAGTACCAGTGCGCCGGCCCCTCCGGAGTATTCGAATGGTTCTGCTGCCAGCCGTTCGCGTTCAACACATTGTTGCGGGCGTTGAAGTAGCCATTGCCGTGATAGTTGGCGCCGCCCGATTTGCTGATGGTCGAGATCACCACCGGCCCGAAGGGCTGGTCGGCACTCATGTTCGAGGACTGCACGCTGACCTGCGACGTCATGTCGGGGGTGACGATCACAAGCGAACTGGCCATGTTGCCGACGTCGATGGTTTCAGCCCCGTCCACCAGGATCGATGTGCCGCCGCGGTAAATTGAGCCGTTGGTGTAGATGCCGTTGCCCTCGGAGGCTTCATCGACTGTGACGGTGAGATCGTTGTACATCGGGGCGGTATCGGTGAGACCGTTTGACTGGGTGACCGCGCCGGGCAGGACTCTGAGCAGTTCAGAGGTGTCCTGGCCTTCGAGGGCGAGCGTGTCGATGTCCTTCGAACTGAGAACGTCAGTGTGCGCGCCGTTCTCCACGGGAATCATTTCTTCCGTAGCGGACACAGTGACGGTGAGAGTTTCCGAGCCCACCGGAAGGGCAAGCGCTGGAACCGTCCGCGTGTCGCCGGCGTTCAGCACGATGCCGGTGACCACCTTGGCTTCAAAGCCCTTTGCCGTGGCCTTAAGGTCGTATGTGCCCGGAACCAACGACGGGAACGCATAGAGGCCGGCGCCGTTGGTGGTTTCCACGCGGCTCTCTTTCGTCGCGACGTTAGTAAGTGCGACTTTTGCGTTGGGGATGACGCCGCCGGTCGAGTCCGCGACCGTTCCGGTCAGCGTGGCGGTGACCTGAGCCAATAGCCTCGAGGGAGTAAGCAGACAAACAATGGCCACGCTCAAAATCGGAAGAAACGTTCGCAGCCAGCCGGGGATCTTTTGTTTGGGGTATACAGATCTGTACGGGCGCGCGCTGAACATACGATGCATCAGCGCCTGAATTTTAGCCTCTCGAAACATACGAACCTCCTGTTGTGATCGCACAGGCAGGGTCGATGTGGACCAGAAAACCAAAGACCATCTGCTTCGCGGCGCCGGCGCAGTTCTGAGCTCTAGTCTTGGGAATACTCCCGGGGCCTCTGTGCTTTGTATACATTCGTTGTTGGTGGAAGCGCTGGCCATAGCCACTTGATGCGCGCGTTCTCATGACCAGTTGGAATGTGTGTCCCGCGCTGACTCAGTGATCGAGCTCTCGATCGCGAATCGGAGAATCGGGACGAAAGTCCATTTCCCTTCAACCTTGATATACTTTTTGAGGTTGGCTTTCGGAGCGACCTTACTATCGATCCTTACTGTCCGCCATGCTGCAGTGAGGGCATCGAGCGCTGGAATTTGGGGCGGATTTTGCTGCAGGAATTCTAGTCAATGGATAGTAAATGGCCACGTTTTCTACAAGTGATTGATTCAAAGTGCGGGAGTAGTTCAGTGGTAGAACGTCAGCTTCCCAGTTTTCCATCCTAAAATTGCGTTTTTGGCTGATTTTCGATTGATTTCCCTCCTTACTGTCCACCATACTGTCCATGAAAGGACAGTATGGCAGCCAATACCTACTCCGACCGCGTCAACATCATCAAATACGTGAAACACGACGGCCGCTGGCGATTTGCGCCGGTCGTCCGGCGTCCCACCGGGACCATCCAGTGGGATCACGTGCAGATCGACGGAATTCCGCAGGCTCATCCTGAAGGAAAATACTTCATTGAGTGGCGTGAGGACGGGGTACGCAGACGGAAGAGCGTCGGCAACATCCCGTCTGATATTTTGGCCGAAGCCCAGCGCCAACGAGCGTTGCTGGACGCGAAGGCGGCAGGGATCGAAATCGCCGACTCGGAGTCCAAGCCAGCCACACGCCAACTTCTTGTGGCCGACGCCGCGGAACGGTATCTTCGCGACGTGAGGATGAACAAATCGGAATCAACCCACCGCCACTATAGCCACACTCTCAGCCTGTTCAGATAATCATTGGCGAAAGCGACAATGGATGCGATTGATCGCGACGATATGATGGACTTCCAGGCATACCTTTACAAACTTGGGCTGTCGGCCAGAACGGTCAAGCACAAGACCATCATCGTCACCTCATTTCTCAAGGTGTTTGGAGTTCAGCGGCTGCTCAAGAAGGGAGACTGGCCAACATACACGGAAGAGGACCCCGAAATCTACACGCCCGAGCAGTTGCAGAAGTTCTTTAAGGCGTGCACGCCCGATGAGTTCCTGCTCTTCCAGTTTTTCTTGCACTCAGGTTTCAGAGACGCTGAGGTGCGTCACGCGATTTGGACGGATATTGACTTCATGCATGGCACGGTGAAGGTCACCCGAAAGGAAGCCACAAAAAGTCAGGATTGGAAGTTTGATCCCAAGAGCAAACGCGTCCGTGAAGTCCCTCTCCCCGATTTCCTCTTGGATCTGTTGCAAAAGGCCAAGGAGAAGTCGAAGTCCCGGCTCATCTTTCCATCCAAGCCACATTGGAAGGCACCCAACGCTCATCCAGGTGGGAAGCCGTCGGACGAATTCCTCGAATACTGCAAAGCGATTGCTTACCGGGCCGGCTTGAACTGCGGGGATTGTGAGAATTATGCGGGCGACATCTGCGCGGCTGCGCCGTGTTGCGAACAGTTCTACCTTCACAAGTTCCGGCACACATTCGCAACGATGCACCTTCAGAGCGGAGTGGACATCATTACGGTCTCTTCCTGGCTTGGCCACAAGGACATCAAGACTACTATGCGATATTTGACAACCGCTCGCGGGTCGGACGTACGGAAGAAGGTGAACGACGGGTTGCTGGTATCAGCATTTTCGCCTCAAGCCAGGTCAAGACCAACGAAGGCTCGAACCGCACAGACGACCCAACCTTGAAGTGCGGAATTTGGTTTGAAGCCGCAAGCTTGTATATCTCTCTTTGACTGAGACTGAGAATGTCGGCCAACTCTTTGACCGTCATGGCCGAGCGCTTCGCTCTGAGCTCTTCCAGCATGATGAGAATCTCCTCGCGTCTGTACTCAGAAAAATGACCTTGGCACTCTCAGAGTGACGGCAGGCAGAATTCTTGTCCAATGCTTTATCGCGATGAGCATCCATGCCAAAACGAGATTGATTTCCACAGTTTCCACATGTGTGCTGAATGCTGGCATTTGGTTGCTCGTGAGCGTGCAACTTTTGTTGCCAATTTTGGTTCTAATTGATTGCAAAGAGGTTATGGAGCCTCATCTGGAATGCACTGGCAACTGAACGAAATTGAGTTCACGGAGCGCGTGAATGATCGAGTACGATCGGCTGGAGTTCAAGCATCTGGAAGCCATAGTCGCGATTGCCGACGCAGGCACTTTCACTGCCGCTGCGGCGAACATGCGACTTGCTCAATCAGCGCTCAGCAGGCGAATCGGTGAGATAGAAGACGTCCTCAAAATACAGATTTTCGAGCGAGATCGAAGCGGCGCAACCCCAACCCCAGCTGGTGAAACACTCCTCCAATATGCCCGTGCGACTCTGCAAAGTCGCATCGAAACGGTGGACGTAGTACAAGCGATCCAGCACGCGTCATTGCTGCCCTTTCGACTCGGATTAGTGTCTCGCTCTTCACCTGAGGGGAAGCCGCGATCCAGTCTTCTTCCGCGGCATCGACAGATCGATAGGCTGCCAGCGCGTTCACACCGATTACGCCGGGCCCAGGCTCCGGCAGCAAATCCTCTGCGAGAAGCCGCTTGGTCAATTGGAAGTTTGCCTCGGCATCCACGATTCCTGCTGTCTGGACG
>JBAWFY010000604.1:0-4222 GCA_049592335.1 Occallatibacter sp. | reverse complement strand
GCTCAAGCCGTGCCCTTTCAAAGCTTGATTTGCGCAAGCGGCTCTATTCACGGCCGCGGTCCGATTCGGCTTTCTGCCGTTGCGCTTCCTGGAAGGCCTTGTGGTCGTGGCTCTTCACAAACCCTTCGAGGTAGGGCGCGATGTCGAAGTTCTCCGGCACTTTGTGCAGCACGACGAGTTGTTTGAAGGTTACATTGCACACCGGGCAAAAGAGCTCGTACTCATTCCAGATCGCATCGGCCATGGTGCGGGTAGTCTAGCAGAGCGGTGGCTCGGTGCTGTACGAGATAACGAACAGGAACTAAATCGACCGCCCGTCTGGTGGGGTCATCTGGCGTTGAATTCCGCTAGAGCTCTTCGCCAGGGCCTGATCCAGCTTCCGTCGTTTCGCCTTTCTTCCATGATGAAGTCAATTTCGTCAAGACTCCGCCAGTTGTTATCTGCATTCCGAAGGATTGCTACGGCGTCGGTCGCACCAGCCCCAAGGCGGTGCTCCGCATCAGCAAACCAAAACATAAATTGACGCCAAGCTAGCGCCAGCCACGCCTGTTCGGGGTTGACTCGAAGCTGCTCGATTATCCTGCCGCCGAACGGGTTAGGGGATACCCCGCAATCCGGCAGATTCATGGGGATCACTCGTTGTACGTCCGATTGTCTCAGGAACGCCACTAGTGACTCTTCGAACCAATACGGGAGCTGACCGCCGCCTTGGCCACTCGGTTCTTCAAAGCGGGTCCTCGTAAAACGGCGCAGGTTGAAGAACTTGCCCGTTGCGCAATGAGTCGCGCCAGCAGCCTTCCAGAGGAGAACATCCGACGAGGAGAAGCCGACCGTAACCTCCATCTCAGCCGACCGCAGCGCCGCTATTAGCCGCATCGCTCCCTTTATCTCTTCAACATCCGCTATTTCGCGGCGCGGTTCCTTTTGGCTAACTAAAACCAAATAAACACCGCTCGCTCGTGTTCTAGACAGGATCGAAGCTATCGCCATCGGGCGCCCGGCTGCCGCGAGGTCAGAAATGCCGACTACGGCTGTTTGGAGCGAACGCAGATTTGTGGAGGGCAGACGCGAGCACATACGGTCTCCGATTTCCACGATGTGCGCGAAGTACTCGTCAGTGTAGGTCCTAGGTAAGGGCGCAGGCGAGCAGACGGTAGTTGGCCGAATCGTATCGCAGGTCGCAATTAGGTCATCAAGTACCGTGTCCCA
Organism: Occallatibacter sp.; assembly: GCA_049592335.1. Lineage (GTDB taxonomy): Bacteria > Acidobacteriota > Terriglobia > Terriglobales > Acidobacteriaceae > Telmatobacter. The sequence continues at coordinate 3,013 of JBAWFY010000604.1, read as the reverse complement.
CCAGATATCGGACGCAAGGTCTGCTGTGTCTACGTCCGGCGGAATATAGGGCCATTCGCGCAGACAACCTTGCTCAGAATTCGGCACGTACATTTGCGGGTCAAAGATCGTCTCGAAATTTTCGCGTGATCGGGCCCACTCAGTTTGAGCTGCGGTTTTAACGATTCCGTAGTTCACCGGACTCAATATGGCGCCGTGGTATGCATTGAGCTCTTCGGCCCAGAGCAAGTTCTCTGAGTCGTGCCCCATTTGGTGATAGGCAGACATTAGAAACTAGCCTCCTCCCAAGCGCGTTGGAGACCGCCGGGGGTCCGAAATCGCTCGACGGGCCAAGGAGCCGTCATTCGACTGAGAAAGGTCATGCCCGCCTGCAGAGCAGCCTCGTTGAAGCCAATGGTTTGTGGGCGCCGTTCTGCAACACACTCTACGGTTTGCGCGAGCGACGCGGTAGGCTCTTGGTATGGGTGGAGCCCGAAGGTGCTCAGTGCGACGACTACGCCCAAAGAAAACTGATCCGAACGCCAGTCAATCAATGATTTTTCGTTACACAATTGCTCGGGCGATGCGAAGTATGGCGTACCTGGTCCTCTCATGAACCATGATTCGGTCAGCGATGTGCGGACTAAATCTCGGACAAGACCGAAGTCTACGACGACTGGGGTGGTACCGTCGGCCCTGAAGAGTATGTTGTCCGGTTTAATGTCCCTATGCACCAAATCCAAGGAGGCAATATGCGCGACAGCACTTACAAGTTGCCCGCCGATATTACGCATTTCCTCTCGGCTTAATAGACCATTCTGGAGTCGCGACCGCAAGGTTCCGCCCGAAAGGAATTCTTCGATTGAGAGCAGGTACTGAACGCCGTCGTGATAGAACTGCGCGATGGCCGTGAGACGCCCTATATTCGGGTGCGAGCAGCGCTGCATAGCGCTTATTTCGCGGCTTGTTCTCTCCGGTGAAAAGCCCGGCTGAAAGACCTTTAATGCTTGGTGTTCCTTTGTCGCGAGCACTATATGGAAGGTCTCCTTGAAGGCGCCCGCGCCGACCGGTTCGACAAATTCGTGTCCGTTTGTTGAGCAAAACGCTTGAGCGACCTCGATCGGCGTACTCATGCAACCGTTCCTGCGCCATCGATGTGCTGTCTTGCGCGTTGAGACAGCCACGGTTCGATCGGCGTGCTATCGAATGCTGGCTTCAGCACGACAATACCGCCGCTCTCAACGTAGCAGATACCGACTTGGCGGCGGTCAAACTCCCCGTCGTAGCGAGCCGCTCGCACAGCGGTTTCCTTCGGTAGGAGAACGTACGACTGATGGGCGAAACACCGATTGCGATAGGCCTGGTGTAGGGCAAACCGCCAGTCGGTGAGCTTTGCCTCGACCGCTATGACAGAGCGATTTTCCGTGTATGCGATTACGTCTGTTCGCCCTCTCTGGTAGAAAAATTCCGTAGCTACTTGGACGCTACCCCAGGGCGACCCGCCCTCTGCTAGCGATGAAATGAACAAGTCGACCAGCATCTTTTCGTTCGAAAAGGACATTCCTGCCTCGATCAATCGACTATTCTGTCATAGATTTCCAAGTTTGCACATAGGACAGTACGTTCTAGGACTCAGCCAGGACAAGGGTGGTGTGCCTCAATCTTACCCCTTCCGCCAAAGTCGCGAAAGAGGCGGAGCAACGGCCTATCGGGCTATGCCGGCACCACACCCTTAGCCAGCATCTGCTTAATGCACCGCAGCGCTTGGCGTGTGCGTTCCTCATTCTCGATGAGCGCGAAGCGCACGTGGTAATCGCCATGGTCGCCGAATCCGATGCCGGGCGAGACGGCGGTCTTGGCTTCGGTCAGCAGCAGCTTTGAAAACTCCAGCGACTTCATCTCGCGGTAGGCCTCGGGAATCTTGGCCCACACGAACATCGTCGCTTTGGGTGAGGGCACGTGCCAGCCGAGTTTGTTCAGGCCTTCGATCAGGACATCGCGCCGGCGGCGGTAGGTGTCGCAAATCTGGGCGACGCACTCCTGCGGGCCTTCGAGCGCCTGGATGGCTGCCACCTGGATGGGCGTGAAGGTGCCGTAATCGAAGTAGCTCTTGAGGCGCGCCAGCGCGCCTACCAGCTTCTTGTTGCCGACCATGAAGCCGATGCGCCAGCCGGGCATGTTGTAGCTCTTCGAGAGCGTGAAGAACTCCACGGCCACGTCTTTCGCCCCCGGAACCTCCATCACGCTCGGCGGTTTGTAGCCGTCGAAGGCGATGTCGGCATAGGCCAGATCCTGGATGAGATAGAAGCCGTACTCGCGGGCCAGCTCCACCAGCCGCGCCAGGAAAGGCAGCTCCACGCACTCGGTGGTAGGGTTTGACGGGAAGTTGACGATGAGCGCCTTGGGCCGCGGCGTCATGCGCGGAATAATCTCCTCCAATTGCTTGAGAAAACTTTCCTGATCGTGCACGGGAACGCTGACAATGTTCGCGCCCGCAATCACCGGGCCGTAAATATGGATGGGGTACGACGGGTTGGGCACCAGCACCGTGTCGCTCGAGTCGAGAATGGCGAGACACAGGTGAGCGATGCCCTCTTTCGATCCGATAGTGACGATGGATTCGGTGTCGGGATCGAGATCGACGTCGTAACGCGACTTGTACCAGTTGCAAATGGCCTTGCGCAGCCGCGGAATGCCCTTCGAGACAGAGTAGCGATGCGTGGGCGGCTTCATGGCCGCTTCCACCAGCTTGTCCACGATGTGCTTGGGCGTGGCGCCGTCGGGATTGCCCATGCCGAAATCGATGATGTCTTCGCCGCGGCGGCGGGCGGCCATCTTCATCTCGCCCGTGATGTTGAAAACGTAAGCGGGCAGGCGCTGAATGCGAGAAAACTCTTCCATGATGACTCCAGTTTAACGGCAGTGGTCAGTTGTCAGTGATCAGTTGTCAGTGACAGGGGGCTGTTTTCAGTAAACAGCGAGCGCGTGAAGCGTGATTCGCGGCTCGTGACTCGTGGTCAATGCGCAGATGAAC
>JBAWFY010000603.1:0-1500 GCA_049592335.1 Occallatibacter sp. | reverse complement strand
TCCGGAGCTGATCCGCGACGGTGAAGATGGACTGCTTGTGCCGCCTTCGGACCTGGAATCGCTGGCAGGGGCCCTGGCCCGCTTGATGGATGATGCGGAACTACGCCAGCGGATGGGGAAAAACGGGCGGACACGCGTTCGAGAGCACTACGAACTGCGGCGCAACGTGGAACGCCTGGCTCAAATCTTCGCAGAGCGCGTGTAAAAACAGCCTTTAGCTACAAGCCCCCAGCTTCCAGCTTGGTCATCGTTCCGCCGGGCTTTTCGATTTCACAATGCGACCGCCTAAAACGGAGAGCGCGCGGCCGCCCCTTCGATGTTACGGGGCTGCTCGCTGGTAGATTCCGATGATCTGGCCCTGGGAAACGATGTGGCCATCTATCGCCGCATCCAGTTGTTTCCTGGTCGCTCCCGGCGGCAAATCGAGAAGCCGATCGAGCGCAACCACTCGAAATACATAATGGTGCGGCTTGCCGCGCGGCGGGCAGGGACCACCATACCCGGAACGGCCGAAACTGTTCTTTCCCTCGGCGGATCCCTGCGGCATGACGCCTTCGGTCGACGCGCCCTCGGCCAGTTCCCGCACCCCAGGCGCGATGTTGTAGACCAGCCAATGGGTAAAGTCGGTGGGCGTATCGGGATCGTCCATCACAAGGGCGAAGCTTTTTGTGCCCGCCGGCGCCTGCTGCCATTGCAGTTGCGGCGAAAGATTGGCGCCGTCGCAGGTGTGATCGCTGGGAATGGCTCCTCCATTGGAGAAGCTCGCACTGCGAACCCAAAGCGAGGCGCGCGCCTGGCCATGCGCAGGCTCGGATGGCTGCCAAAGCATAACCGCGATCAGCAGACAAGACAGAAAAACGGTGGCAAAGATACAGATTCGCTTCATGCCAGGACCAAGTTTCTTCATCCTTGTATGCGTATTCATAATTACCTTCTAAATGAGCCTCGAAAACTGGAGGTGCCCCAAAATGGATCCGACGGAATCGCCGGGTACAGTAATGATTCGCTCAGGGCCGATTGCACATTTTTCGTGAGCTGTCTGGAAGTATAGTGAAACTGCCTTCAAGCATACTTCGCTTCGCACGCGTCCGGGGGCAACCGCGCATTGCCACGAATACAGGTTTACAACTAGACTAGAGAAGGCAACCGGCGTGCCCCGGCCTCATCAAAAAAGGCAAGGTCGATCGAGTGGAGAGGTGGCAGAGCCCGGTTGAATGCACCTGACTCGAAATCAGGCATACTCGTAAGGGTATCGGGGGTTCGAATCCCTCCCTCTCCGCCATAAATTTATAACTCTTTTTTATTCAATCTGATAAAATCCGTGGTACGCTCTTGGTGTCTGTAAAATGCTTGATTTTAGACACCAAGGAGCCGCATATGCCGATAAAGAAATCGGTTCGGATCATCAAGAAGATTCGCGATGAGGATGGGAAGTGGCGTTTCATATCGCTGCCCCATGCGGGCGCGCGGTATGTGTGGGACAAGCGTCCCGGTCGCTAC
>JBAWFY010000602.1:0-1861 GCA_049592335.1 Occallatibacter sp. | reverse complement strand
GAGTCGGTGTGCCCAACCGGACCGGCATTTGATTTGGCCGTATGATCTGAGGGAACCCGGCGGGCTGGCCGAGAACCTCTGCGACTTCATCAAGCAAAAGGCCATCGGCATCGAAGGTTTCATTCATTCAGCTGGCATCCTCAAGATTTTGCCCATACGGAGTGTGGACTGCCAAACGCTGGGCGAAATTATGAATGTGAACTTTGTCTCGGCTTCGACGATCATTAGCCAACTCGTAAAGAAGAAGGTAAACGGACAGCGGCTGCGCAGCGTTCTGCTGATATCGAGTATCGCCAGCAATTTCGGTGCACCTGGATTCAGCATGTATAGCGCGAGCAAAGGCGCACTCGACGGCCTGATGCGCTCCCTCGCAATCGAACTGGCCCCGGCCGTCCGCGTCAATTCGCTTTTGCCGGGAGGAATCAGAACTCCGATGACAGCGGAGATGCTGGCCGATCCGGAAGTGAAGGCGAAATTCGATCGGGATTATCCGCTAGGTCTGGGCGAGGTCGACGATATCGTGAACGCTGCTGTTTTTCTGATCTCGGAGCATGCAAGATGGGTCACCGGCCAGCAAATTATTGTGGACGGAGGAAGAACCGCGAATATCGCCATCTAGAACTCCCGGCGTGTACCACACTCATTGCGCACTGGACGCTGAGTTTTCCCCATAGATTTTCCGCATAACCACAAAACTCTGAACAACACGGAAGCCAATTCCCCTGACCTCGAGATTGATGATTGGGTAATTCGAGCCTGAGACGTGAGTGTAAAACCATTTCACGCCTTTTCGCTTCAATTCATTCAACGCAAAATAGTCGTTGATTGCACCAACGCCCGAGTTTCTAGAGTCGTTCTGCACCCCGCCGATCAACAGAAGCGCGCTACTGGGAGAAAGTACTCGATGCGTACTGAAACCGACAATTCTGCCGGTTGAGTTGTCAACCAGCTTGTAAACGCATTCGTCAACTGACTCAAACGATTTTAGTACGTAGTGCCGATATCGCTCTCCGGAGATATTGCGTCCCTTCCACCGATGGAAGAAGGGATCCCGGCTGACTCGATCGTGCTCGAAAATTGTGGAGGCCAGTTCGAGAACGGTTTGCAGGTCCTCTGAGCAGGTCACCGGGAGATAGCTATAGTTGTATCCGGAGGTGTCATAAGTCTTTCGTAACGTGCCTCGAAGCTTCATCTGAAACTCCACAAACCGGAAGCCGCAGTCTTCCAAACGGTGAATATCCGCGATCTGCTCTGCAGGCAGTTTGCAGATCACGTAGAGCGGGTTGTCCCGTCGAACGTATTCCGCCTCAAACGCAACCAGGTCGCAAGACCCATCGAATCCGGATATCTCCAGGACCGGGCGGCCGATGATCTCTGAATCGATTACGTTCTTTGTGACTTCCATACAAAACCTCCAGAACTACGTGCCGCCCGAGCCGCAAAAATCGCTAATGGGCTGTCTTGCCGCCATCCACGACGAACTGCTGGCCGGTAATCCAACGGGTGTCATCAGATAACAGGTACTCGCAAATCCCGGCAATATCCTGCGGCTCGCCCGGTCCAAGAAGATAGCCGGCTTGCTCCTCTGCCGGGCACAAGTAGTTACCCGCAAGGACCGAGTTTACTCGCACGGCCGGTGCAAACTCCACGGCCAATGACCTGGCTAGAGAATCCAGGGCTCCCATCGTAGCGGCGCAAATGCCGAATCCTCTCATGCCGAATCGGCTAGCGATGTTCGATACGAAGACGATCGAGCGCAGGGCGCCGTGGTTGATCGCTTTCTTGCAGAGAATACGGAGAATTGCCGCTGCGGAGAAATAGTTGATCTCGAATGCCCTGAGAACGGAGCCGGGGTCTGTCG
>JBAWFY010000601.1:0-5204 GCA_049592335.1 Occallatibacter sp. | reverse complement strand
CCCCAGATGTGTCGCTGGAAAAAACTCTGCAATTCATCAAGGGCGGCTTCTCTTTCCGTCTAAAGAGCAAGCTCGATGTGTGGATGCGCAGCTTCAACGAGAGCCAGGTCATGAGTGAAGAGAAGTTCCGTAACTGTGTCCGGTATGTCGAGGAGAACCCCGTGCGGCGAGGATTGGTGATGTCGCCGAATGAGTATCGATTTAGCTCCGCAAGCTGCGGTCCGTTGGACCCTATGCCATCCCATTTCGCGCGGGAATGAAGGCCCGGGCCTGAAGGCCGGGCATTGAACTGCCTGCATTCAGGAGCCTGAAGGCTCCTGCTCCCTCCGGAAACGACAGAGCGTTTTCACGCAGGCCCGAAAATCGGCCATGGGACACATGGCGGCATTGCATTACTTCTCGGCTGCTGCCTGTGCCCCCATATATGCACCCAAGACCGCTAAAGCGTAAGTTAACGCGGCAAATGAGAGCCGTGGAGAGGTCTCCGAGTTAGGGCCCTCCATAGAATTAGCGGCTTGCATCCGCGCTATCAGCGCCCCGACTGCATGACGGTCCTCAACCGTGAGGCGACCTTGATGTTCTTTGAGCGCTACCCTCAACTGTTGTGCCGTCTCGTTCAATGTATCTCTGTTATTCATGTGTATTCAACTCTCTAGCCAAACAATTAGCCAATTTCTATCTGAATGTTACCCCTAAATAACTTAATAATTAAGAAGGGGATTTATGCTGCGAGCATACTAACTTAGGATTCGAACCGTAACTATTACTTCCTGAATTGCTGTCGAACATCATGGGAATAAATAAAAGTATATGTGTAATCGGGAAAATGGCGAGAATCATCCACCATCCACTCATGCCAGAATCGTGAAGCCGACGCACACTAACTGCCAATTGCGGCATGAACGAGAGAAGTACATAGAAGAAAAATATTCCTGACGAGATTCGGATCGAATTAGTAGCTTCGACGCCACTACAAAAAAGCAATAATCCGACTGCAATGGAGAAGAGCAGTACCAAAAGACCAAATAGAGTAAAGACCCAATATTCTTTGCGGCGCGACCTCCCGTTGAACTCAGCATATTTCCTCCATGACATCAGATACCAGACCATCTTTACACCCCATTTCAAATTCCAGACTCGGACCATGAGCTTTGGGCAGATGACCCATGTGCCCGACAAACAAGATGAATTCGCTTCGAAGGCCTCTGAAACGGCCGCAACCAATAAGGTGATATTCTATGTCAGTCGATAGAACGCAGCAACAGACTCCAATCCAAGTCAGGTCAAACGAGCAAAAAATGTCGTTGAACGATCTCGAATTCGCCTACTCCCCGGTGCGCAATCAGGTGCGCGACCTGCGGGAGTATCTTTGACCCTGCCCGCATCCGCCGCGAACTCTCTGAAATCGAAACTAAGCTAGCCGATCCGGCACTGTGGTCAAATCCGAATGCTACCAAACCTCTGATGCGCGACAAAAAGCGCCTCGAAACGCTGGTGCGCGACGACGACGAATTGGTCCGACGCTCGGAAGACATCGAAGCCTATTTCGAATTAGCCAAAGAGGGTGAGGACGTCCTCGCGGATTTGGAAAAAAGCATCAAGGAGCTCGCCACCTTCGCCGAGGAACTCGAAGCCAAGACGATGCTCAGCGGAGAGGCAGATGCGCTCAACGCCATCGTCACCGTACATCCCGGCGCCGGCGGCACCGAAAGCCAGGACTGGGCCGAGATGCTCCTGCGCATGTATCTGCGCTGGGCCGAGCAGCAGGGCTTCAAAACCGAGATGAACGACTACCAGGACGGCGAAGAAGCCGGCATCAAATCGGCCACCTTCACCATCACCGGCGAATACGCCTTCGGCCAGCTCGCCGGCGAAAGCGGCGTGCATCGCCTCGTCCGCATCTCGCCCTTCGACCAGGCCAAGCGCCGTCACACCTCGTTCGCTTCGGTCTACGTCTCGCCGGAAATCGACGAAACCATCAACGTCGATCTGAAGGTAGAAGACCTGCGCATTGACACCTACCGCTCCGGCGGCAAGGGCGGCCAGCACGTGAACACCACCGACTCCGCCGTGCGCATGACACACCTCCCCACGGGCATCGTAGTCCAGTGCCAGAACGAGCGCAGCCAGCACAAGAACCGCGACAAGGCCATGAAGATGATGCGGTCACGGCTCTATGAGTACGAGCTCGAAAAAAAGCGCGCCGTGAGCAAGAAGCTTGAAGACTCGAAACTCGAGATCAACTTCGGCTCGCAGATCCGCTCCTATGTCCTACAGCCCTACCGCATGGCCAAGGATCACCGCACCAAAGTCGAAGTCGGCGACGTGGACAAGGTCCTCGACGGATATTTAGAGCCGTTCCTGAAAGGCTATCTCCTAGCCAAGCGCCGCGGAACTGCGGTTGCGGCGAGTGGCGAAGACGATTTGGAAGTGTAGAAACCCGTAGCCGGTAGGTGGAAACAAAGGCACTGGCTATGTGATGGAGTTACGTACTACGAGCCACAAGCTACCGGCTGAATTTGAGAATTCCCCATGACTGCATCGAACAGCGATCCCAACTTAGTCGACGAAATCCTGCGCAACGCGCGCAACATCGCCGTCCTCGGCATGAGCGACAAGCCCTGGCGCGCCAGCCACAACGTGGGCCGCTATCTCGCCAACAACGGCTATCGCATCTTCCCCGTGAATCCCGCGCTTGAAGAAGTGCTCAGCGTGGCCTGCTACGCCGGCCTCGATGCTGCGCAGGCCGCCGCCCAGGCCGAAACCGGGCGCGGCATCGACCTGGCCGACGTCTTCCGCGCCTCCGAACACGTTCCCGCCATCGTGGACGACGTGATCCGCTTGCGGATTCCCTATCTTTGGCTGCAGGACGAGGTCATTCACGAAGAGGCCGTAGCCCGAGCCCGAACCGCCGGCGTCAAATGCATCGAGAACAATTGCATCTACCGCGAACACGCCGCCAGACCGGAGCTGCACACCAAGAGAAGCTAGCGTCCTTTAAGGCACTTCTAGTCAAGTTGACGCTGTCATCCCGAGGAGCGCAGCGTCGAGGGATCTGCGGTTGCCTTTCGTTAACTTCGGCTCACCACACCTGCGGCGGATGATTCCTGCAACCTTGGTCCATTACACTGAGTCCTACTACTTGGAGCTTTTCCCCCTTATCCATCATGCGCTATCTGCACTTGATGCTCGCGATATTTCCCTTGCTCACTGGGGCACCGCTTGCCACTGCCCAACTCTCGGCGCCTGCAAGCTCGCCTAAGGATACGAAGGCAGCATTCGATGCGCCGCACTTGCGGGTTGAATTGCTAGCTCCGGAGAATGAGCTCTATATTGGCGGCCATGATCTCAACCGGGCCGGTCTTTATTTCAAGCTCGAGTCAGGCTGGCACGTCTACTGGAAGAACGCAGGCGATTCCGGCGAACCGCCGCGTATTCACTGGACGCTCCCCAAAGGAATCGGCGCGACCCCGATGCAATTCCCGGCGCCGAAGCGCCTTCCGCTTGGCCCCCTGATGGACTTCGGCTACGAAAACGAAGTTTTGTTCCCGTTTCAGTTTGATGTGAGCAATCAAATCAGCAAGCAAGGTCCTTACACGCTGCAGGCCAAGGTCGACTGGCTTGTCTGCCGCGAGGTTTGCATTCCGGGTAAAGCTGATTTGGAACTATCACGAAAGGTCTGGATTGGGCTTTACACGCTACTAGAGCCAAAGCAGACCCTTGCGCAGAGGTTTTTGCTAACTGGCGAAACATCATTGCCATACCTTCCGCAACACCTTCCCTCAACCGGCGCGGCCATCTTCCAGCCCACCCCCACCGGCTTTCGCCTCGCCGTCACCACGGGCCGGCGCGAGACCCAGGCCGAGTTTTTCCCAGAAGATCAGGACATCCTCAGCAATCCCGCTCCGCAAACCGTCACGCCGACGGCAACCGGTCTCGTTCTCGATCTCAAGAAAGATTCCAATCTCACCACGAATCCGGCGCAACTGAAAGGCGTCCTTGAACTCTCCGGCGGCCGCAACTACGAGATCACAGCAATACCCGGAACCGTCGCTGCTCCACCCGCTGCGCCCGCATTCTCCATTGCCGCGCTCGCCAGCACCGCGTGCTTCGCCTTCCTCGGCGGACTGCTGCTCAACCTCATGCCCTGCGTCTTTCCCGTGCTATTTCTCAAGGGCCTGGCGCTCGTCAATTCAGGTTCTGAAGAGCGCCACAAACTCCGTGCCCATGGCCTCGTCTACACCGCAGGCATCCTCGCGAGCTTCTGGGCGCTCGTCGCTTTGCTCATCGGCCTTCGCGCCGCAGGCGCCACGCTCGGCTGGGGATTCCAGTTCCAATCTCCTATCTTTCTTTCGCTCATGGCCGCGCTGCTCTTCTTCCTCGGCCTCTCGCTCGCCGGCCAATTCGAAATCGGCCTCACGCTCACCAGCGCCGGAGGCTCACTCGCCGCCAAGCAAGGCTACGCCGGCAGTTTCTTCACAGGAGTTCTCGCTGTCATCGTTGCCACGCCTTGCACCGCGCCCTTCATGGGAACGGCGATCGGCTACGCGATGGCTCAGCCTGCCGCAGTCACCTTCGCCATCTTCACCGCGCTCGCCCTAGGCCTCGCCGCGCCCTACATGGCGCTCACGCTTCAGCCCGCTTGGACGCGCCTGCTTCCCAAACCCGGCGCATGGATGGACGTTCTCAAGCAGGCCATCTCGGTTCCTATCTTTGCCACCGTCATCTGGCTCGTATGGGTGCTCGCGCAGGCTTACGGCGCAGCCCTTCTTGCGGCTCTTCTTTGCTTCTTTCTTCTGCTTGCCATCGCCGGATGGTTTCTTGGCCGTTGGCCCGTGCAACGCTGGGCGACAATCGTAGCTGCCCTGCTCGTGCTCATAGTCATCGCCGCCTGCATCGCCGCACCGCGCGAACTCGCTGAGGCGCCGACGGATTCATTCGCACCGCTCTCCTCCAAAAGCAGTGCCGTGCGCAGCACATGGCAGCCGTGGTCGGCCGATGCGGTCGAGCATGCCCTCGCAGCCGGCCAGCCCGTCTTTGTGGACTTCACTGCAGGTTGGTGCCTGAGCTGCCAGGTCAACGAACGCGTTGCGCTAAGCAAACCGGAAGTAATGCAAGCCTTCGGGGAAAGAAACGTGGCCCTCTTCAAAGCTGATTGGACCCGCGAAGATCCCGCCATCACCCAGGCGCTCGCAGCACTCGGC
>JBAWFY010000600.1:0-2528 GCA_049592335.1 Occallatibacter sp. | reverse complement strand
CTCGAGGGCCGCGAGAACCGCGAGCCTGGCCTGAATATCCTTCTCCGAGAGCAGCACGGGGACAGTGCGAGGATTGTAAGCATCCTTGTTCTCGTACGCGACCACCGCCTCGTAATCCTCGCGAAGGTTGTGCAGAGAGACCGCATCCCGATAGGCCGCGGCTGATTGATCGACCACCGGCGCAAGCGAAACCGAAACTGCCTGGGCATGCTGATTGAGTTGCGCAGTGGCGCATCCGGCAATGCAGATGCATAAGGTAAGAGCTGCCCCCGCCAACACCGCAACGCTCGACGCCCCGACCCGCGGGGCACGGGATAACCACAGCCTGTCAGAGTTCATGGCTGCATTTTAGATGAGAAGCCAAGATCGCGAACAAGAATCGCGATAATGAGTCCTGCTGCCGTATCTGGCCGGGGGTACGCTCTTGTCTTTTTCCGGCTCTCCAGCCGTCATTTCCGTGCTTGACCCAACGCTGAGCCACTCGGGTTTCCGGCGCCAGACCTCCGCTATGAGCAATCCGCATAAAAAGCTCCGCTGCTTCACGGGTGCAAAGCCGGCGCCGCGCAGCGTCGCGGCATAGTCGGGCAAGGTGCGCACTCGAAGCCCGGTGAGCAGCCCGAAGGCGCGATAGAGCAGCCACACCACAGGTCGTGCCACCCACCGTCCGAACCCTCCTTCGGGGATCGCGAACTCCGACACTACCCAAAGCCCTTGCGCCGACAAAGCGCCGTGCAGCTTGGCGGCGATTGCTCTCATCTCATCCTCTCGAAAACAGTCGAGGAAGAAATGCGTTGCCACCAGGTCATAAGGCGGATTCTCCAGCAGCCACGCCCGCGCATCGGCACAAAAAGTATGAACCCGTGCGGCGTCGGGCCCCGCGCGTCGTAGAAGCTCATGCAGCATGGTCCCGCTGGCATCGACGGCGTCAATCTCGACCTTTGCATTTGTGCGGAGCAGCTGGGCCGTGAAACGGCCGTCGCCATCGCCCAGCACCGCGGCGTGCCGGCATCCAGCCATCTCGCTCAGAAAAGCGCACCGGCAGCGCTCGAGCCACGGCCCGAAGGTGAACATCTCCATCCAGCGATAGACGCGCGCCAGCCGGTCGAAGCGCGGTGCATCGCGCATTTGGGCCTCGGGTGCACGCAACGTAGAGGGAAGGGAATTCATCCGAGAACCCACGAAGAAATCATCATCAGCGCCGGAGTCAGCAGCACAACGTCCGCAGCGGAGCGCAGCTCAAGCGGCGTCATCCGCGTTCGCAAGCGGTCAAGCAGCGCCAGCAGCAGTGCGCTCAGGCCTGCGGCGGCAAGCAACGCCGCCGAGCGCGGCTCCCGAACCGCAGCGAACATCGACAGAACAAGCTCGAGCGCTGCCAGCGCCAGTGCAAACGCTCGCGGGGATCGCGACGCGTCCTTCGATTCCCAGCGCGCGATGGAGGCACAATTAAGCCACGCCAGCGCCGCGAATCCAATCGCCGGAATCCAAAAAGTCCACGCTGCAAGCCTGCCTGTCCCATCCCACGCCGCCAGTGCGCACCCCGCCGTGAACAACAGGCCGACCAGAAACTCCTTGCCCGGAAAGGAGCGCGGCCATTGCCCAAGCAGAGAACGGCGCGCCGAGTGCACGCCGGAAAAATAAGCCAGCGCCGCCGCGCCCAGCACAGAGTCTGTTGCGCGCGCTTCAGGCGCCGTCAGAGCCGCAACAATTCCCGCCGCCGCGCACCCAGCGGCAATCGCCAGAGGCAGCAGCGCGCGCCGATGACGCCAGTGGAAGAAATGGCGTTCGCGCAACCGTTGCTTACTTGGGTCGCGCAATCCTCGCTTTGCGTCGAGCAGGCGATCCGCCACATAAACAGACCACGTAACCAGCGCCTCCAGCACCAGCATCCGCACCGGCGCGCGCACATGCCCCGCCCACGCAAACCCGAGCGTCCACACCACGGCCACTGTCGGCGCATCCAGGCTTGCCAAATGCCAAAGGCCCAATGCGCGCGGCGCAGCGAAGGTCCCTTGCGCCTTTTTCGCGCGGTCGGCAGTCAGGTTCCCGGCTGGAGAGGATGCAACGGAAGGCGCCACTGCTTTAATTTTATCTGCCGAGCAGTCCTTTCAGTGTCTTCGCCGGATTCTGTGTGCCGGATTTGCCTGCGATCCCGCCGACCGCATTCTTCAGCATCTTGCCCATATCGGCGTGGATCGAAGGGCTCGACGCCGTCCCCGTGACTGTGAGCGGAATTCCCCCGCCGGAACTGGAGCTGGAACTAGAACCTTTACCGAAGAGGCTGCTCACGGCTCCGCCCACTGCGGAGAGCGCGGCAATCTTTGCGCTCAGTTGAAAGTTCAGTTCTTCCGAGGGAGACACCGTGCCTTCGCCGGTCGCCGAGCCGATCTTTGGGATCTCCGCGTCGATGTTCGTAAACCGCGTGCCTTGCGGCGATTGATTCACGTCGGCGCTCAGCTTCTGAATCTCGGTGCCGCCTCCCGTCCCGCCCAGCGGATTGATGCCTTGAATTCTTCCTCCAAGATCGAATC
>JBAWFY010000599.1:0-2537 GCA_049592335.1 Occallatibacter sp. | reverse complement strand
ACCGAAACCAAGGGATTCCTGCGCTGGGTGGTCGATGAGCTTGAGGAGCGGCTGCCCCAGTTCGATCAGCAGCTCAAGCTGCACGTGACCGGCTGCCCCAACGGCTGCGGCCAGCACTGGATCGCCGACATCGGTCTCGAAGGCAAGAAGATCAAATTCGAAGGCAAGCTCACCGACGCCTATTACTTCTGTCTCGGCGGGGCTGTGGGCCAGCACGCGGGCATTGCGCGGCCAGTGGGTTATCGTTGCCCTGCGCCGCTTGTGCCTGAGGCTATCGAGCGCCTACTGCGCAATTACCTCGTTGGGCGCGTTTCGCAGGAGAGCCTGCGTTCCTGGTTCGCGCGTCACTCGAACGAAGAACTGCGCGCGCAGTTGGCAGGCGAAGTCCTTGAGCCCGTCGAACGTGATTTACCCGCAGGCCGCGTACCGCACGCCGTGGCGGAGTGAAGCAGGGACTAAGGGACCGAGGGAATAAGAGTCCATGACCGGCAACTGGATACGAAGTACTACAAACTGTGAACCGGCTGCGAACTACTAGCCACTGCTTTTATGACCTTACTGCCGATCTTCCTCAAACTCGAAGGCCGCCCCGCCCTCTTGGTTGGCGCGGGAACGGTTGCGCTCGAGAAGATTGGCACTTTGCTCAAAACCGGCGTCGAGCTGCGCGTGGTGGCGCCGCAGGCTCGGCAGGAGATCCGCAAGCTCGCAGCCGACGGCAAGCTCGAATGGGTTGAGCGTGAGTTTCAACCCTCCGATCTCGACGGCAACTTCATCGTGATCGCCGCCACCGACGTGCCTGAGGTGAATGCGACTGTTTATCGCGAGGCCGTGGCGCGCGGCATTCCGGTGAATAGCGTCGATGATATTCCCAACTGCGACTTTTTCTTCGGCTCGGTTGTGAACCGTGGCGACCTGCAGATCGCGATTTCGACGGCCGGTGAAAGCCCCGCGGTAGCGCAGCGCCTGCGACGCGAAATCGACGAGCAGCTTCCCGAGGATCTCGGCCCCTGGCTCGCGCAACTCGGCGAGCTGCGCCGCGAAGTCCTGGCCACGCATCCCCGCAGCGAGGAGCGCCGTTTGCTCTTGCACAAGCTTGTTCATCGCGAGATCTGCGATTCTGCTCTCTGCTCCACGCGGCAATTGGCGCGGACGGGAAGGGAACAGGCGCGCGCCGAATCCGGCCATGTGGCATTGGTTGGCGCTGGCCCAGGCGATCCCGAACTGCTCACCGTGAAGGCGCTGCGCTTTATCGAGAGCGCAGATGTGCTTCTGCATGACGACCTTGTTCCGTCAGCAATACTCAGCTTGGCTCTGCCCCACGCAGTGGTCGTGAATGTGGGAAAGAGGTGCGGCGCAAAGACCATCACGCAGGAAGAGATCAATGCGTTAATGATCGAACATGCGCGTGCGGGCCGCAGCGTTGTGCGTCTCAAGAGCGGAGATCCGCTGCTGTTTGGCCGTGCGGCGGAAGAGATGACGGCGCTCGACGAGGCCGGTGTTTCTTTTGAGATCGTTCCCGGCGTATCGGCAGCGTTTGCCGCGGCTGCGGCACTCGGCCGTTCGCTCACCGATCGCGAATGGGCTTCGCACGTTGTCTTCTCCACCGGCCACCATGCGCAGTCGCACAACCGCGAGGCGCTGCCGGCGCTCGAAGCCGGGACGCGCGTTATCTACATGCCCGGCCGCGATCTTGCCTTGCTGGCCGCGGAGTGGCTGGCCGGAGGACTACCTGCCGATCTGCCCTGCGCCGTGGTTTCGCGCGCCGCGCAGCCCGATCAGCAGGTCGTCCACACCACGCTCGGCGAACTCGGCTCGGTCGCGCCAGCGGCAGCTCCCAGTCTGCTCATCGCCGGATGGGCCATCCGCGATCTCGCAAAAGCAGAGAAGAATACCGAAGATTCGACCTCCCTGCAGGTGGAATGAGCAAAAGTCCAGCAATTGCCGGATACTGATTGCGTGTTCTCATTCTGCCGCCTCACCGACGCGGTAACCTGCAATCAGATCCTCATTGAATCGGAAAGCCGTCCTGCCCGCCCGTACTTCCGCGGCGAATTTTGGCGTCTGTCATCGCGCCGCCGAGCGATTGGCGTGGCGCCCAGGGGAGCCGGGGACGCGAATGTTCTGGCGGATTTGAGGCGTCATCGATAAGCTGGATCAATGGGCACAATTCCGGCTCCGTGAAAACCGGAAGCGCGGTAGGAGATGGAGAGGCTTATGGCAACGGGACCCTCAAATGTGACGCTCGATCAGGAGATTAATCCCTGGGAAGCGCAGCACGCGCGATTCGATTTTGCCGCGCGCAAGTTGAATCTGGACGAAGGGCTTTGGAAAGTGCTGCGCTCGCCGCAGCGCGAGATCATCGTGCATTTCCCGGTGGCGCTCGATAACGGCATGATCGACATGTTCACGGGGTTCCGCGTGCAGCACTCAATGGCGCGCGGGCCGTGCAAGGGCGGGATCCGGTACGCACCCGAGGTGACGCTGGACGAGGTACGGGCGCTGGCGAGCTGGATGACGTGGAAGTGCGCGGTGGTGAA
>JBAWFY010000598.1:0-4876 GCA_049592335.1 Occallatibacter sp. | reverse complement strand
GCAACACTCACTGACCTTTACGGCAAGACAGTGCGACGGTCGCCTTCGACAATCGTCGCGCAGGTGCTCTGTCGCAGGGAGCTTGCGTCTCAGTCCTGGCCTTTCGAGTTGCCTCCGGTGCCTCCTTAACCGCAAGACCCGCGTGATAAACTGCTCCTATGTCAGGAAGATTCGCCGATCGTCTTCCCTGCCGGCGCACAACTCTTGCTATCGTGCTTGGGCTACTGGCGATTCTCTTTGCCGTAGAAGCCAAGACCGCATGGTATGGACCGTTTGGCACAGGCGGTGATGTACAGTCTGCAAAGGCCCTTCCTGCCGATACCCCGAAGATCGTTTCAAACCGCGCCCCGGCGCCCAATCCCCTCGACTCCTGCAGTCTGTTTTTCCCGGCCTTTTCATTGATTGCTTTCTCCGCTTCCGCGGCGCATACACCATCGCACAGAGCCGTTTTATGCCGCTCCCCGTACGTATTGAACGCGGCCTTCCTTTCGCCTGCGCTTTTCTTCCGCCCCCCGCCTGCGCTCTGATCCTGCACTCATCGCATCTTAGGTAAGCAGCCAGTTCACCACGCGTGAAGGTGCGCACTGCAAGCCTGATCGCAACGAGTAACGCTCTTCCGAGCCGCTCGTCTCTCCATTCGACTTCGATGGCCGCGGGATTTTTGCTCGGCGGCGAATCAGGAGCAAGATCGGCATGATCAAACCGTTTCTTATTTCCATGGCGGCAGCAGCAGCCGTGAGCATCGCGTCCTGTCACTCATCGGACAGCGACTCCACAGCCAAGGCAGCGGCCATGCCTTCCGCGCGCGTTGCCGTCGCCCAGCGTGGCGACATCTCGCGTGTGCTCACGCTCGCCGGCCAGTTTCAGCCTTACCAGGTCGTCGACGTGCACCCCAAAGTCAGCGGCTATATGAAGCGCATCAACGTCGACATCGGCGACATCGTGCGCCAGGGCCAGACTCTCGCCATCCTCGAGGTCCCAGAACTGAAGGCCCAGCTCGAGCAGTCCGGCTTCCAGCTCAAGCAAAGCCAGGAGGAGATCGGGCGCGCGCAGCAGGAAATCAAGCGCGCCGAAGCGTTGAATTTTGCGCTTCACGCCCAATACGTCCGCTTGCAGCAAGCCGCAGCCACGCGCCCCGGCCTCATTGCCCAACAGGAATTGGACGATGCCAGGGCCAAAGACCTCGACTCGCAAGCGCAAATCGACGCCGCAAAAGCGGCAATGGCCGCGGCCCAGCAGCACGCTGAAGCTGCCCGCGCCGAGAACGAGCGCGTCCAGGCCCTCGAAGACTACACCAATGTCACCGCGCCCATCTCCGGCGTCGTCATCTGGCGCTACGCCGATACCGGCGCGTTGATCCAGGGCGGCACAACCTCCAACGATTCCACGCTGCCCATCGTCCGCCTCTCGCAGAGCACCCTCCTCCGCCTGCGCGTTCCGGTTCCTGAAGCCGACATCCAGTATGTGCATGAAGGCGGCATCCTGGATATCCGTGTCGACGCCGTTAATCGCTCCTTTACGGGCAGAATTGTGCGCTTTACGCGCAACTTGAACTTTGAAACCCGCACCATGGAGACCGAGGTCGACGTCGAAAACAAAGACCTTTCGATCGCTCCCGGCATGTACGCCAACACCGCGCTCCAGCTGGCGCACGCCGGCAACGTCGTGACGATTCCCATCGAGGCGCTCGTTCTCGATACCCACAACCAGCAGACGGTCTACGTGCTCGACGCGGACAATCGCATTCACGTCCGCAACGTTCAGGTTGGCATCGAGGGGTCGAAGCTGGCCGAGATTGCGAGCGGCATCGCGCCCGGCGACCGCGTGATAATCGGCGGTCAGGAAAAGTACCATGACGGCGAAGAGGTCCATCCGCTCATCGCATCCGAACCCGCCTCCGAAACCGCGCAGCAATCGGGCGGCACGATCGACATGAAAGTCGGCGAGAACGCCGGAGAGAATCACTGATGCCAAAGTTTGCGCTCAAATTTCCCTACTTCATCCTCATGCTTTGCCTGGTGGTTGCGTTGGTCGGAACGGTCACCGTGGCGCGCATGCCGGTGGATCTCTTTCCTGAAATCGATATGCCTGTGGTCGTCGTGGCCACCTTCTACAACGGCATGCCGCCCGAGCAGATCGAAGCCGACATCACCAACACCTTCGAGCGCTTCTTCACTCTCGCCGCCAACGTCGATCACAGCGAATCGCGTTCGCTCACCGGCGTCAGCCTCATCAAAATCTATTTCAAGCCGGGCACCGATCCCAATGCCGCGCTCTCCAATGTCGCCAATCTTGCCATGGCCGACCTGCGCCGCCTGCCGCCCGGCACGCTGCCTCCTGTAGTGCTCGGCATGACGGCCTCTACGCAGCCCGTCTGCCTGGTCACGCTCAAAGGCGAGGGCCTCGACGAAACCCATCTCAAAGATCTGGCGCAATTCGCGGTGCGCAATCAGATCTCCAACGTCCAGGGCGCATCCGTCCCACAGCCTTACGGAGGAACCTACCGCCAGATCCAGGTCTACGTCGATCCGCTCAAGCTCGAGGCGCACAACCTCAGCCTCAACGATGTCGTCCAGTCGGTGGACAGTTCCAACCTCATTCTTCCCGCTGGCGACGTGCGCATCGGTTCGAAAGACTACAACATTTATGCCAATAGCCAGTTTCCCGATGCAAAGTCGATGAACGCCATGCCGCTCAAATCCGCCGGCAACGGTTCCGTGCTGGTCGCCGACGTGGGCCACGCGGAGGACTCGGGAGCGCTGCAATACAACATTGTGCGCATCGACAGCCAGCGCTCCGTCTACGTGCCCGTCTTCAAGCAGAGCGGCGGCTCAAACACCATCACCATCGTCGATGGCATCAAGGACGCCATCAAGCATCTGGTCGACGTCCCTGCCGTTCTCCATGTTGCCGTCGTATTCGATCAATCTGTTTTCGTAAAGATGGCCATCGCCAATGTCTCGCGGGAAGCAGCCATCGGCTTGGTCCTTACCGGCATCATGATCCTGATCTTTCTCGGCAGCCCGCGCGCCACCGTTGCCGTGCTGCTTGCGGTTCCGCTCTCCATGGTGGTTTGCCTGCTGCTCACTGACGCGATGGGCGGCTCCATCAATACCATGCTCCTCGGCGGCCTCGCGCTGGTCTTCTCGCGCCTCATCGATAACGGCGTCATCGTGCTCGAAAATATCTACCGCCACATGGAAATGGGAAAATCGCCGCCGGTTGCATCCGAAGTCGGCGGCACTGAGGTCTCGATGGCCGTGCTCGCAGCCACGTTCACTACCGCCATCGTCTTTTCCCCGGTCGCATCTTTCAACGGCGTCAGCAAATATATCTTCACGCCACTGGCCATGGGCGTGGTGCTCTCCATCTTCGCCTCCTACTTCTTCGCCATGACCGTGGTGCCGCTCTTCTGCGCCAAATTCGTCCGGCTCGATCCGCATGGCATAGAAAACGAAGGCGACATCGATGCTGTCGAGGGACACAAACTAAAGTTCTTCAAGCGCTTTCTCATCGCCTTCAACAGGCACTACGATCGTTTCCTCGATCGCTACGAGCAGCTTGCTTTCCGCCTGATGCGGCGGCCGGCAATGACCACTGCCGTTCTCCTCGGCGGACTGGCCGTCATACTGCTCGCTCTATTTCCCTTCCTCGGCCGCGCCTACTTTCCCCGCACAGATCCCGGCCAGTTCGTCATCAACGTGCGCATGCCCACCGGCACGCGCCTCGAAGTCAGCGACCAGTACATCGCGCGCGTGGAAAATATCATCCGCAGCGTGGTCAAGCCGAAAGATCTCGGCATGATCGTCTCCAACATCGGCGTCTATCCCGATCTCTCGGCCATCTACACCACCAACGCATCCATGGACACGGCCTTTGTCCAAACCAGCCTCAAGCAAGATCACAGCGTCGGCAGCTACGAATACATGCGCCGCGTTCAGGCCGAGATAGCACGGCAAATGCCGGAGCTTTCCACGTACTTCCAGGCCGGCGGCCTCATCGACGGCGTCATCAACCAAGGGCTCCCCGCTCCCATCGATATTCAGATCAAATCGAATGACATGGACGGCGCCTATGCCCTGGCAGGACAGTTAGCCGCCAAGATCCGCAGTATCCCCAACGTCAGCAGCGTCTATATTCCGCAAAGTGTCGACTATCCGGGCCTGGCCATGAACATTGACCGCGAGCGCGCCAGCCTCATCGGCCTTTCCGCCAAGGATGTGGTCGACAATGTGATTACCGCCCTCACCTCCGACGGCATGGTCGCGCCCAGTTACTGGGTCGATCCCGTCAGCGGAAACAACTACATGGTCACCGTGCAGTATGCAAACCGCTTCATCAATCACATGTCGATGGACGATTTCCGTAACATTCCCCTGCGCGGCGTGCGTCCTGCCGGATATACCCCCGAACAGGAGGGCCGCGAGGCTTCGGCCATGCCGCAGGACTTCGATACCGGCGATCATACAACCGGCTACACGCCGCTCAGTTCGGTGGCCGACATTCAATTGATTAATACGCCCACTGAGGTGGATCACTACCAGATTCGCCGCGTCATCGACATCTACGTCGCCACCGGAACTGAGGCCCTGCAAACAGTGGGCGCGCGCATCGACGATCTGCTGGCTCACACCAGCCATGACCGCAACACGGTAATCGCCGTGCGCGGAGCTGTCGTGGCAATGAACGAAGCCTTCCACGAGTTCGGGCTTGGTCTCATCGTCGCCGTCCTGCTCGTCTATCTCGTTCTCATGGCTCAGTTCCGTTCCTTCATCGATCCATTCATCATTCTCATGGCCATTCCACCGGGGCTCGTGGGTGTGGTCCTGATCCTGATCTTCACCCGATCCACACTGAACATCATGTCGCTGATGGG
>JBAWFY010000597.1:0-8260 GCA_049592335.1 Occallatibacter sp. | reverse complement strand
TCACTAACCCGTCTTCCAGGCTCATGCGCGCCATCTCCGTCAGCATCTGCGCGCGGAACAGCTCCTGCTCGGCTGCGTCGGCCTTGCCCGCGAGTACTTTACCGAACAACGCCGCTGCCTCGGATTGCGATAGATCGGCCGTCTGCGCAGTGGGATGTCCGTGATCGGTCGAGGTGCAGCCCAGCGTCTTGAATCGTGCCCGCGCTTTTTTCAGAGCATCCAGGTAGCCTTTCCAAGTCGAGGTATCCTCGCTATTCTGCTTGCCCAGTTGCGCAACATTTGCGGCGAATCCCTTCATCTCCGGATCGACTACCGGATCGGGCCGGAATGCTGGAATAATGCGCGCCTTCCAACCCGAATCGCGAATGGCCTGGTGCGCCGTCAACGGATCGAGCGGCGACTCAGTTGTCGACAGCACCTCGATCCTGAATCTCTCATAGAGCGCACGCGGCAAAAACTCCGGCGTACTCAGCTTTTCCGCAATCGTGTCGTAGTAGAGATCGGCCGTCTTGGCGCTCAACCGCTCCTTCATCCCGAACAATTTCTGAAATGCGTAATCCAGCCACATCCGCGTGGGGGTGCCGCGAAAAAGATAATAGTGGCTGGCAAATATGTGCCATACCCGGCGCGGATCTTTCACCACTGGCTGACCGATCCCGAGGTCATCCATCGAGACGCCCTGGCTGTACAACATGCGAAACACATAGTGGTCCGGCTGCACCAGCAGCGTGGCAGGATCGGGGAACGGCTTATTCTCGGCAAACCACGCCGCCTGCGTATGTCCGTGCGGGCTCACGATGGGCAGGTCGCGAATGCCTTCAAACAGCGAGCGGGCGATTTTTCGGGTACTTGATTCGGAAGGGAAAAGGCGATCTTCGTCGAGCAGCATGGCTCTCATTCTACCTCGCAGCGAAACCTCTCCGACGATCTCGGAGCTAAGAGGTCAGACCACAATTATATACCTGAAAACCACCAGGCTCGTACCGCCCCTCCGCGGCCCTCGTAGACTCGCCAATTCAACCCAGTTTTGGGTGATACTCTCGCTGTGAGCCTGTTTTTGGATCGACAGGAAAGAATGTGATCGCATGCCGCACTTGAAAGAGGAAGAACAAAACACGGATCGTACCATGCAAGTGGTGAACCACATTCGCTCGCTCGTGGAGAATGGGGTCCTCCAGTCTGGCGACAAAATTCCTCCGGAACGCGAGTTCGCGCGCACGCTCAAAATCAGCCGAGCCAGCCTGCGTACCGGTATCGGCTATCTGGCCGCCATGGGCGTTTTGAAGATCCGCCACGGCGTGGGCACATTCGTGGCCGACGGCCCTCCGGAATTCGGCAAAACCTCTCTCAGCATGATGAGCGCCCTGCACGGCTTCCAGTCGTGGCAGATGTTCGAGACGCGCATCATCCTCGAGAGCCACGTTGCCGCCCTCGCCGCCGAACGCGGCAAAGAAGAACACCACGCGGCGCTGGCCGAAGAGGTTGCCGAAATGTTCGCCTCTATCGACAGCCCATCGGACTACCTGGTCCACGACCTGTTGTTTCATCGCATTATCGCGCAGGCCTCCGCCAATCCCATCCTGGCCGCGATTATTGAAACCATCGTTTCGGCGCTCTACGACACCCGCCGCAAAACCGTGGAGCAGGCCATCGACCTTCGCGAATCGGCTGAGATGCACCGCGAGCTTTACCGGGCGATTCGCGCCCGCAAGCCCGAGGAGGCGCACAACCTGATGGAGCAGCACTTGCGCATGGCCCGCACTGCCCAGGGAATGGAGCGTCCTGCCATCCGGAAAGCGGGTTCACGATCTCAAAAGAAAAAATCGTCTGCTTCCATACCCGCTGCCTGAGCGATCCGGCCGCCTTAGCTCGCTGCCTTTTTTTTGTATTCTTCGGGTGACCGAAGGGCCAGGTACGCCACCTGATCTTATCGATCATGGGTGGCAGTCACATTTAAGCAGGTCTGACCACGCAGCGAGGGGATTCCGGACCGTACGGGCCCTATAATCGCTTCGCCTTGGCCGAATCTCCTCCCCGCGTCCGATCGGCGCAAAGGCCGTCAGATTCGCACCAGTTCCTGCTGGACTTTGCCCGTCACCCACGCCTTTCCCGGCGCGGTGAGCATGTTCACCTCGCTGCGCACGCCGAACTCGGGCAGATAAATGCCGGGCTCGAACGAAAAGCAGGTATGCGGCAGAATGCGGCGCGCATCGTGGGTTTCAAGGTTGTCGAGGTGGGCCCCCGATCCGTGCAACTCGCGCGCGATGTTGTGCCCGGTGCGATGCGTGAAGTATTTCTCGAAACCGGCTGTGCGGATGACCGAACGGGCAGCATCGTCGGCCTCGAAGCCGCGAATTTCGCGGCCTGCGACGAAGGCTGATGCCACCGCGGCAATGGCTGCGTCGCGCGCATTGCGCACAGTGTCGAAGACCAGCTGCTCTTTGGCGGTAGGCTCGCGGCCGATCACGCCGGTCCACGTGATGTCGTAGAAGATCGATTCCGGCTTGTTCAGCCGTCCCCAGATGTCGATCAGCAGAAAGTCGCCCTCGCGAACCGGCGACGAGCGTTTGGCGGTCGGCTCGTAGTGCGAGTCGGAGGTGTTCGCGTTCACGCTTACGTCGGGCCCGTTCTCCCAAACCAGGCCTTCGCGGCGCATGGCCTCGCCCAGCCAGAGAACGACGTCATACTCGGAAAGCGAACCCGTTCGGCCGGCACTGCCAGAAGGAGAACGCAATCGGCGGCCGATCTCCTTCCAGGCTTCGGCCACGATGGCGTCGATGGCGCGCTGCGCGGCCTGGTGGCTGGCGATCTGTTCCTCGCTCAGCACGGCTTCGAACTGGCTGACAAGATCGGCGGAAGTCACAATCTCCTTGCCGATGGAGCGAAGGAATTCCACGGTACCGGCATCGACCATGGAGACGTACATGATGTCGTTGGCCGGCGAGTACTGCATGGCGATGCGGTGTGCCCCGGCAAGAATGAAGGCCAGGCCCGCGTGCAGTTCCTGCCAGCTCGAGTAGAGGTTTTTCTCGCCTGGCAACGTGTCGAGCCGGCCCTGCTCGATGCGATGCACGAGCTTTCGGGGCTCGCCTGTCGCGGGAATGAAGTAGTACCAGCGCCGCGTGACGTGCACCTGCGGGTCGAGGGAGAGAATGCGCGTGGCAATGGGGTCGCGATGGTGGTGGTCGTAAAAGAGCCATCCGTCGAAGGCGGCGTCGCGCAGCGCGGATTGGATTTCGTCGAGGTTCATACGGGAATAGGATAAGCGTTCAGCAACGCAGTAGCGGGCGTACCAGCTAGCCAGCAGAAGCGATCTGGTGGCACGACGCAATCACGCAGACGCGCGGCGGGCGTCCTGCTGCTTGCCTTGGATGCGACCCTGAATGCGTATGGACACATGAACGAGGCTCAATGCCGCGGGCGTCACGCCGGGAATGCGGCTGGCCTGGCCCAGCGTCTGCGGGCGCACGCGCTCCAGTTTCTCGCGCATCTCGCGCGAGAGGCCGCTAATGACGCCGTATTCGAGCCATTCGGGGATGGCGACGGATTCGGCAGCCTTTAGCTTTGCGATGGATTTCTTCTGCTGCTCGAGATAGCCAGCGAACTTGATCTCGGTCTCGACGGCGCGGGCCTCATTGCGGCGGGCGGCGCGGAGGATGGAAGAGCCGGTTCCCGTTGAAACCAGTCCCTCAGGGGCTAAAGCCCCATCCTGAATTGTGGACTCGTTGGCACGACTCGAGTCGTGCCCCTTCAAAACTTCGAGCGCTTGAGGTTCTTTTGCATCAGAAATAAATTCTGCCAGAAGCGGATCGTGGGCGAGGTCGTCGCGGAGAGCTGCCAAGAGCGGCTCAATCGTGACTTCGGGCCGCTTGAGCAGTTGCGCCCACGTGAGGCCGGCTGTGGCGGGCAGGCTGTCGAGGCCTGCGGCGTGCATTCCTTCCGATTTGACCTTGCCAGTCACCAACAAGCGATCAAGCGCCGCCATGCGTGCTTGCTTCTGCTCATATTCGGTCCAGGCGGCATCGTTGATGAGGCCGAGGCGGCGGCCGTGCGGTGTCAGCCGACGATCGGCATTGTCGATGCGCAGGTGCAGGCGGAACTCGGCGCGCGAGGTGAACATTCGATAGGGTTCGTTCGTTCCCTTCGAAATCAGGTCGTCGATCAGGATTCCTGTGTAGCCCTCGGTGCGATCGAGCGTGAACGGCGGCTGATCCTTCAACCAGAGCGCGGCGTTGATGCCGGCCATAATACCCTGGCAGGCCGCCTCTTCGTAGCCGCTTGTCCCGTTGATTTGCCCGGCGAGATACAGTCCGGTGAAGGCCTTCACGCGTAGCGAACGGTCGAGTTCTGTCGGATCTACCGAGTCGTACTCAATGGCGTAGCCGGGGCGCAGCATCTCAGCCTGGTCGAGACCGGGAATGGAATGCACGATTTGCCACTGCACTTCCATGGGCAGCGAGGTGGACATGCCATTGATGTAGACCTCGTGTGTGTTCAGGCCCTCGGGCTCGAGGAAGAACTGGTGCTGCGTCTTGTCAGGAAACTTGACGACTTTGTCCTCGATCGACGGGCAATAGCGCGGTCCGATTCCTTCGATGCGGCCCGAGTACATAGCCGACCGGTGCACGTTCTCGCGGATCAGGCGCAGCGTCTCCGGTGTGGTGAAGGCAATATGGCACGAGATCTGCGGCTGCACGATCTTCTTGGTGCGAAAGCTGAAGGGGGTGGGGTCGGCGTCGCCCGGCTGCTCTTCGAACATCTCCCACTTGATGGTGCGGCCGTCGAGGCGCGGTGGGGTTCCGGTTTTGAGCCTGCAAGTTCGAAGGCCCAGCGCGCGCAGCGCTTCGCCCAACAAAACAGAGGCGGGTTCTCCGGAGCGGCCGGCGGGGTAGCGCTCTTCGCCACAATGGATGAGCCCATTCAAGAAGGTTCCGGTGGTGATGATGGTTGCGCCGGCGAGTAAATTTCTCCCGTCGCGGAGCTTCAGGCCGAGGACGCGGCCGCTTCGCCTTGCAGCGGCAGGGCGCAGGAGCTCCAGCGGTTCAGCGGAGGTGGTCTCCCGGGTCCCCAACTTCTCACGCGAGCCCATTTCGTCAAGATCTTCAATCACCAGATCGACGACCTCGGCCTGACGGATATGGAGTCCGGGCTGGGACTCGAGCACCTCGCGCATCTTGACACGGTAGAGCTGCTTGTCGCACTGGGCTCGCGGGCTCCATACAGCGGGGCCGCGCGAGGAATTCAGCAGGCGGAACTGAATGCCGACAGCATCCGCGACCTCGCCCATGATGCCGCCGAGCGCGTCCACTTCGCGGACGAGATGGCCTTTAGCCACGCCACCCACGGCGGGGTTGCAACTCATCTGGGCGATAAGGTCGAGGTTCATGGTGATGAGGGCGGTCTTGAGGCCCATGCGTGCGGCAGCCATCGCCGCCTCGCAACCTGCATGCCCCGCGCCCACCACGGCGACGTCGTATTGTTCCGTAAATGCCATCTGCTCTTATTCTACGGATTGTCTGCATTCGCTGCCCGCAGGCAGGAGCTCTCCCACGAAACGGTCAGCGGCGCACCGCGAATCTTCTTGACACTGCTGGAGTCGTCCGGTGAAATGAAGCTACTCCCCAGAGAGATCACAGCAAGGCAGGAACTTCCACGTCCAAGGCGCACGAAGAAACGGGCCGCACGAAGAATTGGAGATCGAAATGCGCAGAAACCGCAATCGTATTGCAGTCATTTTGTTGTTGATGGGCAGCGCCGCTTGGGCAGTGGGCCAGCAAACAGAAGCCAAGTCCGCAGCAGCAACCCCGACACAGCCTGCCGCTCCAGTAGTGCAGCCAATGCAGCCCTACTCCTCAGACGTGGGGCGCTTTTCCGTGCAGTTCCCCGGCGGAGAAGTCAAGCATGATACCCAGTCAATCACCTTGCAGGGCAGTGACACGTCGACTCTCTACGAGTTCTGGAGCGAGTCGGCGGACGGGAACGTTTCCTATATGGTGATGTACAACGATTATCCGGCTGCCTACGCCAATGATGGATCGGATGCGGTGCTCGCCCGCACCCGCGACGGGGCAGTGAAAGGAAAGACTCTGGTTTCGGACATGGCCATCAGCCTGAATGGCGTGCCGGGCCGCGAGTTTACGTGCAAGGACGACACCTGGAACTTCACGGTGCGGCAGTTTATCAACGGGAAACGGCTCTACCAGTTGATTATTGTTTCGAAGTCCGACCATCCTGCGACCCAGACTTCGGAATTCCTCGATTCGTTTAAGATCCAGTGAACGGGTTCAGGCAATTGGTTCGCAGGCGCTGTTTTCCAGAAGCGCCGCCTCCTTTCCGATCCGCGGAACCCTGCGCGCGGCGAATTCTCGCCCCTCCAGATAAAACGGTCCCTTCGGCGCCAATTTGCGTCTAAAGCTGCAGGGTTGGCCCTAGGCGCGACTGGCCGCCCCAATGCGCGAGAATTCGATCAGGAGATCAACCAAGGTGCGATCGCATCGATGGATAGTGGCCGCTGCCATTGTTGGGTGCTCGCTGGGCCTGCGGGCAGCCGAGGCACAGGATACGGACAGCTTCACCCCCATGCCGCTCGATGCCGGTTTCGGGCGCATGGACCTGACCCCACCCTCGATTCCGCCCGAGCAGATCATCAAACAGTTCGCGGCCAACGAGGCTGAGTTTAAAGAAGCACTGAACCATTACACCTACCGTCGTACCGCCCGCGTAGACACCATAGACGACGACACCAAGAAGGTGGACGGCGAGTGGTACGAGGTGGACGACGTAATCTTCAGCCCAGACGGCGCGCGCCTGGAGAAGGTGGTGGACGCTCCGGCCAACACCTTGACGCGGATTATGATGTCGCCCTCGGACCTCGAAGATCTGCAGCACGGGTATAACTTTGTCGTGACGACCGACGAACTGCCGTCGTACGACATCAAGTACATCGGCAAACAGAAGGTAGACGAGCTGGACTGCTACGTCTTCGACGTCGCGCCCAAGATCATCGAAAAGAAGAAGCGCTACTTCGACGGCCGCGTGTGGGTCGATTCCAGAGACCTGCAGGTGGTGGTGAGCGATGGCCGGATGGTTCCGGACGACACGCGCAAAAACAAAGAAGACCTGCACGCCCCGTTTATTACCTGGCGGCAGCAGATCGATGGCCATTATTGGTTTCCGGTCTACAGCAAGGGTGAGGGCATTCTCCACTTTGCCGGCGGCTACGGGTATACAGACAACGACGTGCACGTCCGGCAGGTGGTTAAATACTCCGATTACAAGCGCTTTGGCTCATCGACCAAAATATTCTATGGCGATCAGGAGATCACAAAGCCCGACCAGCCTGAGAACCAGCCGAATCAGCCGCCGCAAGCGCCGCCGCAATAGTGAGGGCATTTGGACCATCGCCGCCTTTGCCGGACGCAAATGTTTACTACTTGGGAAGAGGGGTACCTCCTCCCTATTCTGCAAATAAAATATTTGGCTTCATAGGTTTGGGCCGAGAGAAAAATGGATTAAGATATCCAGAATCAGTCACTTGTGGCCAGAATATAGAGGTCAAAGGACTTAGCCTTCAGTAGCCAGTAGCTCCTTTCCTGGTGAGGGGTACATGCGGCTCTGCTCGGCTTTGTCTTTTATTGTGCGCCTGGATGGGGAAATTATCGGCAAATCCAGACTAAGAAAATTCTGGGACTGCCGGCAGCCCTGCTGGAAGAGAATTGCTCTAAGCGTCGATGGCGCTTTCGGGCTTGGTTCCGCCCGCTCTCATCAGCACGAGGGAGCGTTGCGCAAACGGGGAGTAGACAAGCAGGGTGGTGCATGCCAGGGCCAATCCGAAATTGATGTGGTGCAGAAGCAGGAAGGGCGCGAGCGACCACAATTCGTCGAGCAGAAACAGGAAGGGCCAGATCCTACGGAATTTTCCGCGGAAATCCGGGGCGCGAAACAAGGCCGCGCAGAGAACAAACGCGCGCACCGGGATAAGAATTGCGGCGGTCGCGATGAGGCCGCGGTAGGTTATCTCGGCGTTCGGCAAAGGGGAGAGCAGGTCCCTGATCTCCGCGAGGTTGGCCAGCGCGCCTACATAAAAAGCCAAATACATGAGCTGAAAGAGGGCAAACAGCGTTTGCACGATTGCAGGAGAAGTTTTGGGCAGGTCAGCTGGTGTGCTGAGGATTTGGATACGCGCCCTGCGGCTCGGCTCCGCCTGGAGCTTGACACCATTTCCGACGGGGTCTGTGGGAGATTCAGCAGCCACGGCGGT
>JBAWFY010000596.1:0-3889 GCA_049592335.1 Occallatibacter sp. | reverse complement strand
CTGCCGAATTATCCGCACCCTCTATTTCGTCTCCGTAAAAGAGCAGTCCTTTTGTCGGGCGCTCATGAGAGCAGCCTCTATATCTTTTCCACCGATCTTGTCGCGTGCTATATAGACCATTGAACTGTACGAGACATAGGAATTTGCGGGATCGGAATAGAGACTTGTCATAACATCCCTCAAAACACCCTCTTCGTAGAACGTAAACGTCCGAAGCCGAAGAGCCTCTCGACGATCCGACGGAAGGTCGTTCCAGACTAAGAAATAGGTGTTGCTTTGACCGTCTACGAAGCCTTCGAGATATGTGGAACGTGACTCGTTGGACCACGCGTTCCATTGGCGACCGAAATTCACCAGCTCTTCTCCGGTGCGCGGTGTGCAGAGTCCGATTCCGCTTTGTGGAGATACGCCAGTCTGTGTGGTTTGAGCCGTTGAGATGGTACAAAATGCCAGAAGCAGGACGGCTGCTTGGATTATCTTCCGCTCCATGTTTTTCCTCCATCTGTGACCGCGCCAACCATGGGTATTGTCAGCGCGCGACAATCAGAACACAATTGCAGCATGAGTATTCGGATCGGTCAGAACACCATGGTAAGCCTTCGGAGGCACCAGAGGAATTGCTCCGTCTGCGGCCATCAGCAACGGGAAGGGATCGAATCGGCCTTCGTCGGCTGGCGTTCACCAGCGGCGATTGCCGAGGAATACGGGCTTGCAGACCGTACCAGCGTCTACCGCCATGCTCACGCGCTGGGACTCTTTCAGAAGCGCCAACGCAACGTGCGGGCGGCTCTGGAACGCATCATCGAAAAGGCTGGCGAAGTGGACGTGACGGCTTCCGCCGTAGTCGCCGCCGTGCAAGCCTACGCAAAGATCAATTCGGCTGGCGAGTGGATCGACAAGACCGAGACCACTTCGATGAATGACCTTTTCGACCGGATGAGCCTTCTTGAGTTGGAAGCATACGCGCAGACAGGCGCGTTGCCGGACTGGTTTAAGGCAACGGTAGGCGCAACAGAGAATGACAGTCGCAAGAGGTTAATCGTTGATCTCTAAAGGTGCTCAGGGGCGGCTGGTCGCAACAGATTTGGGTCTAAGACCCGGACGCTTCCCGCTTGGCTCACCGCAGTCCAGAGCGGCAGCGCGGTCCCTGTTGGCAGCGCGGAGGGTTAGCGAAGAAGAGCATGGCTTTCGGTTTGTGACCAAATCGATCTTGGATGGAAAGCCGTTGCGCCTTGAGGGACTGGCGGAACGGATCAGGGCGGCACGGTTGAAGTGTCAGAACGGGGAATTGCCTGAATCGCCAGAGGTAGACAATTCCGGTTCGGACCAGAGCGAGGGAACATGGGAAGATTGTCTGCGAGAGCGCATCAGAATGGCTCGGGAACGGGTAGCAGAGATGTCAGACCGGGACAGTATCCGCTAGGCTCTCCGCAGTCGCGGGCGGCGGTACGGACGCTCTTGGCTGCTCGGAGAGCCAAACTAGGCGAGGGTACTCTTATCAGGCTCATCGGGGTTGGCTCGCAAGCCCCACCAGATCGGAAATGTACTTGCCCCGTGCCCGAGGCTGGCACAATCGGGGTATGCAAATGCTTTCTGTGAAACCGGGAGATTCACCGCTGGGTTCCAGCCAATCGCGGGCCGCTGCCAGGGCATTGCTTGAACGCAGGATTGCCAGCCGTAAGAAGATGACCCTCATTCTCGATTTGGAAGCTGGCCGCACGGAGCCGCGCATTGGGCAATGGCGGGAAGGAAAAGACGGGACGCTGGTGCGCTTGTGTTCTTTGCCTGATGGGATGACGCTGCAAGAGGCGGAGCAGATCGTCTCACAGCCCGGTTGGAAACCCGCGACCCCGCAAGCAAAGCCAGAGCAAATCCGCCCGCCGCTCAAGCCGGAATGGTGATGCCGGAAACCTTGCCTTGCTCAGTTCGACTCACTCCATTCGTTCGATCAATTCTGGATTATTGTTTGCACGTTGCCTACTGCGGGGCGTCTACAAGTCAGACTCCGACAAGTAAAATCCGGTGACTCTGCGGTGACTAAACCGGCTCCAAAATTCGGAAAACAGGGACAAACCTTGCACCAGCCCAAAATGCACACTTCCCGCGCCAGCATGGAAGTTTGGCGAATCCTGCCCCGTCCAGTAAAAGCCTGCAATTTGCCCCCGGACCCGCTTTCACGGCGATAACACGGGTTCAAATCCCGTCGGGGACGCCAAATCGTCACATCGAGATCCTCTTCAGCTACTGCACCTTGTCTGACCATTGGCTCATTCCGGGGGTGAGGAATCAAAGAATGGCCAGTTCCCCGCAAGCGAAATGGCTCGCCCTGAAGGCGGGCCGTTCAATTTCTCTCTATAGTGGAAATTGCCCGCGCAGGCCCGTTGGGATTTCTTGGAGGATTCATATGGAAGTTCGCATTCATCAGGTTGACGGCGTAAAGTTCTCGATCGAGGCGCGGGCGCATACAGTAGTTTGCGATCAGCCGCAGGAAAACGGCGGAACCGATTCTGGCATGACTCCGCCGGAGTTTCTTTTGGGCTCGCTCGGTACGTGTGCCGCCTTTTATGCCGCCGAGTATCTGAGCACACGCAAGCTGGCAACCAGCGGGGTCGCCGTGTCGGTCACGGCGGAAAAGCTCAAGACCCCTGCGCGGCTCGGCAACTTTCAAATCCGCGTCACAAGCCCGGTAAGCCTCACGGCGGAGCAGAGAGAGGGAATACTGCGCTCCGTCGAGCATTGCCTGGTCAAGAACACTCTCCTCAATCCTCCGCAGATGGAGGTCGTGCTCGAAGTTCCGGCTGCTTAGAGACGCGTTCATGAACCGGTGGACGATCTCCGCGCATAACGAAGCACCGACCGGGGTAATGGTTCAGGTGAATAACTCGTCGCTGAGCAGCTTCAGTGACCTTTCTCCGACAATGATCTTTTCTCCTACCTTGATCTCTGCGAATGGGCTCTCGACATTCTCTGTGTCCATCACCAGCGACCACTCCGGCGAATTCACCGGCTGCGGCAGCGTAAACTCCACCCCTGAGTCCGCGGCGTTCACGATAAGCAGAAAGGTGTCGTCGATAATCGCCCTGCCATCTTCGTCCGTGATCTGCAAGGTCTGCCCGTTGAGCAACAGAGCAACCGACCGCGCCCACCCCGTCGACCACACCTCGTCGCTCACGGGATGTCCGTCGGGATTGAGCCAGGCGATATCGTGCACCACAATG
Organism: Occallatibacter sp.; assembly: GCA_049592335.1. Taxonomy (GTDB): domain Bacteria; phylum Acidobacteriota; class Terriglobia; order Terriglobales; family Acidobacteriaceae; genus Telmatobacter. The sequence continues at coordinate 671 of JBAWFY010000596.1, read as the reverse complement.
CCGCCGTTGCGGTGGCGAATCTCGCGATCCTGAAAAAACTTGCGCCGGTGCAGGTTGGGATGCGCCAGCCGGAAGTGGATGAGCCGGCTGGTAAAGTCGAGCAGCCGCGTCCGCCGGTCACCCAGTTTCCAGTCAAACCAGGTGAGCTTGTTGTCCTGGCAATACGCGTTGTTGTTGCCGCGCTGCGAGCGCGCGAATTCGTCGCCTCCGGTCAGCATAGGCACGCCCTGCGACAGCATCAACGTGGCGAGGAAGTTGCGCATCTGGCGCTCGCGCCTCTTGTTGACTTCGGGATCGTCCGTCGGCCCTTCCGCACCCATATTCCAGGAATCGTTGTTATCCGATCCGTCGCGGTTCTCTTCTTTGTTTGCCTTGTTATGCTTCCCGTTGTAACTCACTAAGTCGCAGAGCGTAAATCCGTCGTGCGCTGTAACGAAGTTAATGCTCGCATAGGGCTTTCGTCCGTCGAACTGGTATAAGTCGCTCGAACCGGTCAGCCGGTAGGCAAAGTCCGAGAGCTGACCTTCATCTCCCTTCCAGAATCGCCGCACAGTGTCGCGGTATTTTCCGTTCCACTCCGCCCAGAGCACGGGAAATTGCCCCACCTGGTACCCGCCTTCGCCCACGTCCCATGGCTCTGCGATTAGCTTCACATCGGCCAGCGTCGGATC
>JBAWFY010000595.1:0-1924 GCA_049592335.1 Occallatibacter sp. | reverse complement strand
GCTCTTGCCCATCGGCTTGAGAAGGCAATCCCACATGACGACGGTGGCCTGGCCTTCGGCGACGGCGTCGCGCGCAGTGTCCATCTCGTCGCGGGCGAGGTGGTCCTGATCGCCGGCCCAGTTGGTGGAAACGTCGTCGGGGGTCTGGTTGTCCCATTTCTCGAGGTCGGAATGCTGGTCCTGGAGCGCGTGGGTGAGCTCGTGGGCGAGCACCGGCTGCTGTTCGTCGGGGCCGATCCAGTCGAGCAGGTTTACGGTTTTGGTTTTTGAATCGTAATAAGCTTCGATCTGCTCCTTGAGAAGTTCAAACAGAAACGGCTTCAGGTCGAAGTCATGATCGAGGAGGCCGAATTTTTTGAGCACGATCTCGTCGCGCTCAAGCCGCTTGGCTCCCTCGTCCTCTTTGAATTTTTCTTCGAGGTATTTCTCGACGTCATCCCTGGTGGTGAGCTGGCGCTTGACGGTGCTCTTGATGGGCAAACCGGTCTCGTCGGAGGAGAACTTGATCAGCGCATCGACCATGGCAAAGAGCTGGCGTGCCTGATCGGCGGAGATTTTGGTCTGAGCCTGGGCTTTGTCGTCCTCGTGAGCGGGGGTGGGGGGCAGGCTGCAGCCGGCTGCGGCGGGACTGGTGGGAGCGGCTTGCCCGGCAGGCTGCTGAGCGGAGATCTGCGATGGAACAGCGGCGCAAATGGCCAGCGAAATCCATAGAGCAAAAAGGGGACGACGCCGGTTGAATGTTCCGTTTTCGAACTGGAATTTCATCGATTCTCCCCGCCGTAAGCGACCTGCATGGCCGATTGCAGCCGGCCACTCCTGTTCCACACTTCAAGGCTATAATCAAAAAGCGGTTCGGCGCCAGGAATCCGCTTGAAGATGGCGCGGACCATGGATCAGTTTTCATGCCCAATACTGAAGTCGCCGCAAATCCCGAAGCCACCGCGCTGGCCACCCTGCTTGAATCTGCCCATACTCCGCACGAGTTGACCGTTTACCATGGCGTCTCCACTCCAAAAAGGTTGGACGCAGCAGAGGCGGAAATAGAGGCATTGGCCTTTGGCGCGGCTCTGCAGGATCTGGGCTGGCTGAGACGCGTGGAGGTGCGCGGGACCGACCGTTTCCGCTGGCTGAGCGGGATGGTGACCAACACCGTCAACGATCTGTTTCCCAACACCGGAGCGTGGAATTTCGTGCTCGACGCGCAGGGACATATCCAGGGAGATCTGTCGGTGTGGCGCGGAGGCGAGGAGACATCGCCATTGCGGCGCAGTCCAGTGAATCCGCCGAAGACAGTGAATGGCAACTCAGACAAACTGCTCGGAACCCCATTTGCCGGCGAATCCGGCCTGGAACTGGAGATGGCCGCCGATCAGCGCGAGAAACTGCTGGCGCACCTGAACAAGTTCATCGTGATGGACGACGTGGAACTGATTCCGGTGGGCGACGAGAAGGCGGGCGAGGCAGGTTCGGAAACCTGCGTAGGCCTGACCGGTCCGCTGGCGGCAGAGGTGCTCGAGCGTGTGGGACTGCCGGTGCTCGTTACTCCGATGACGAGCAACACCGTCGAGTGGAATGGCTGGGATGTGAGGATCGTGCGCGGCTACGGCGTGCTCGCGCAGCACTACGCGTTCTGGATTCCATCGGCCGGTCTGACGAAATTGTGGTCGTGCCTGCGCACGGGCGGAGCAAAGCCAGTGGGCTGCGCGGCCGTAGAGGCATTTCGCGTAGCTGAAGGGATTCCGGCCTACGGCGCGGACATCCAGGAGCGCGACTTGCCGCAGGAAACGGCGCAGATGCGGGCCCTGCACTTCACCAAAGGCTGCTACCTGGGCCAGGAGATTGTGGAGCGCATCCGCTCGCGGGGCAACGTGCGCCGGCACTTGCGGCCTCTGGAGCTGGCAGGGCCCGTTCCGGAGAGCGGCAC
>JBAWFY010000594.1:0-5629 GCA_049592335.1 Occallatibacter sp. | reverse complement strand
TTGCCGTTGGGATAAAACGCGATGCCGAAGGGCTGGTGCAATCCCGTGGCGAAGAAGGAGGTCTGTTGGGGCTGGCCGTTCGCGTCCACGCCGCGAAAGACTTTGATTTTGCCGGTTTCGCTCTCGGCCAGGAAGAGATCGCCGTTAGGCGCGAAGCGAATGAGGCGTGGATTGTCGAGGCCGGTTGTGTAGAGCTCGACCTTGAAGCCAGTGGGCGCGGTGGGCCAGGCATTGGCGGGGCGGGGAACCACTGAAGGACCGTTGTCGACGGATTGATCGGGCGCAGGTTCCGGCAGGTCGGCGACGGTGAGATGACGGCGTGTGCCCGGCGACTCGTGCGCAGCGTCGGTAAAGGCGGCCTGGCCGGTGAGAACGGGATGTTGCGGCGCATTTTGCGCGGCGGCGTCAAGATTGATCAGGGCGAGCGCAAACAGAAGTGAGCCGGAGAATGCTGGGGCTATCGCAAGCCTTTGAAAGCTTTTCATGCGACCTCTCATGGGGTTTGATCGATCGCGCAGGGACCGGCGAACGCGCGATTGGTTTTTGGATGCGGCGGCGGCGCCTCACGCATCAAATTCACTATAGTCCAGTGAGAAAGCTGCCGGGTAAAGTGGCTGTCACAACCACGCGATCGCCGTGTTGGGTGACTTCCGCGGTTCTGAGCAATTCCTTCAAGCTGTTGTTGGCTGGGTTTGCGCCCAGCGGTTGCGTGAATCCGCGGGCTATGGTGACGAGCGTCGCGAGGCTTGCGGCCTGGCTGGTGGCCGTCGACTCGGACGGCGCAAACTCTTCGACGCGCAGGCGCAGCGGGCCGGGCGAACTGGGAATGGGTAAGGCCGGCGCGAGGCTGGCGACGATGGTCGAGTCGGGCTCGAGCGGAAGGGCCAGGCCGAAGACGTGAATCGCGCCACTCTCGGAGAAGGGAAGTCCGATTTGGCCTACGCCCCAGGCCAGCGAAAGCAGCGGCACGTCGTGGTAGTGATGCTCGAGGAGTGTGGAACCGGAGAGCGGCCAAGCCGCCGTGCGATGACGGTCGATGATGGAGTGGATCTTCTCCGTCGTGGGGAAATTCGAGACGGCGATGCTGTCGTAGCCGATCTGCGCGACGCGCACGGTACGGCCCTCGGAGGGAATGCTGTAAACTGTGTGCCCCACGTAGGATTCGCGCTCCGTGGCGTGCGCGTCGAGCCACGCGTTCAGCCGCTGTCCGGTGATTTTGCCCACCAGAACCATGGTGTACGCGACGGGCCCGTTCGGTCCGCTGGGGTCGCTCATGCGGTGCAGCGCGATAGCTACCTGATCGAGATCGCGCTCCGGGTCGATGCCGACGGCGTCAATGAACTGCTGGTACTCGGCGGAGCGTTGGGGCGGCTTCAGTTCTTTATGGAAAAGCGCGCGAATCGGTCGGATGTCGATGTAGACGATGCCATCGCACTCCGGCAGAAGGCGCGCAGCCTCAGGCGGCGCTTTGGAGCGCAGGAAGACGGCCAGGGCTACCAAGGCCAAGACTGCGGCAACAATTAAAAGCGTTCTGCGCGTGCGTCGGCTCATGCGTTGGGCTGATTTGAGCACCAGCAAAAGGCTAACACTTTGGGCATGAGCTGAGACAAACGCGCCCGAGCATGTCGCTGAGCGAAGTGCCGATTGCCTTACACCAGCCTAAGCGATAACAGAACGATCGAATTTAGCTGAAGAGCGGCCAGCCGTGTTCCGGTCCTGGCGATCGCTCCTCAGCCTCTAACGATGGTTCTCGAACAGCCCCGACTTGCCGATCGAATGCGGCTACTTGGATTGCGGCGGAGTAGCGGGGGTGGAAGATGCAGGCGGTGCGGCGGCTGGCGCTGGAGCAGGCTGCGCAGCTTGCATCTTTGCCAGTGACGCGTCCACGCGCTTTTTGAAATCTCCGGCGTCGTTGTTCACTAATCCACTGTATGCGGATTGAACCTGCATCTGACAGCCCGTGCCCTTCGGGTCGAGAATCACGGTGTTGATTCGCTTTCCTGTGAGATTGCCGCCGATGTTATAGGAAGCGGTCATTTCCTCGCTGTTAATCGAGATAATGCCGTATTTGCCTGAGTTGCGGACTACATCCCTTACCGCTTGCCAGAGGACAGGGCAGGAGACATCGAAATCTTCCTTATGGGTGGAGGCCACAGCTGGAACGGCGAAAACAGTGACCAAAACGAATGCAAGAAGCTTCTTCATGGATGTACCTCACGATTTGGTTTGGTGAATGCGACTGAACAATGAATCAAACTATGAGCCCATTCTCTTCGTGGCCAAGACTCCACAGGCGTTGCCAAGGATCCGATCCTGGGTCAAGGCCGGTCGGCAAGTTGCTGGTGGCTTCCCGAGCACGGGAGAATCTCCTCGAAAGGTTTTCAGAACACTTCAGATTGCCCCGGTGGAGACATCGGAATCATCCAATATCATAGCGGCTTTTTGCAAGTGATTTATTTCAGGAAGAGTTTTTTGCGAATGCGGGACGCGTTCGGGCCTCGAAACGGGTGCGTCCTGTTCAAGTGATAATGACAGCAGCGAACAGACAGCCACATGCGCGTTTCTCGCGCCGTTTTTTGGAACTTAGAAGTCCAACTAAGGGGAAGTAGCAGCGGCTACTCAGCGGCCGATCGCGCAAGGATGTTTTTGCGGACGGTAGCGGCATTGCCTTCGAGAACTGCAAGCTGCCGCGGTTGTTTCATGCGATAATCGCCGTGAAACTCGAGAACAGATTCTCTGTGCTATGTTTGCGCCTGCACAAGCCGGTGTGGACTTTATTTCCGCCGCGGCCACAATGCTCAGCCATCCTGGTCCGCTGCTGGTTGGCGCTATCGTCGTCTTCGTCGCCGCACGGCAATGGCGGAAGATGCGCCGAGAGCGGGCGCGCAACAAGGCAGCGCTGAACTGGCCGACAATCACCGCGACCATCGAAATTCCCACCGTGGTTTCGCCGCTTACGCCCGAAGCCAAGGGGCAGAACGTGGCCACTCTCACGTATTTCTATCGCAATCCCGAGCTGCAGATCGGAGAATACCGGCGCTCATTCCCGTCGAAGGAACGGGCGAAGGCGTGGGCCGCGCAGTTCAAGGGACGCGCGGTTCCGGTACACGTAAACCCCGATGATCCGGCCGACTCGGTGCTGCTCGAAGGCGAACTGGCAGGATCGGATTTTGCGATTCATGTGCCGCTGAAGGCAGGCGAGGCCGCGCTCGAAGAGATGCCGCAGGTGCTTTCTCCGGCCATTCGTCTGGTGTGCAGTCTCGCGGAGCTTGCCGGTCTGGCGGGCATGGCTACGAGCGCGGTGCTGCTCTGCGCGAACATTGCCCTGCATGGCAAGCTGCGTCCTTACGGTTACTTCTGGATCGGCGGTATTCTCGTCGCACTTTGCATTGTGTCGGCAACCACGGTCCAGATTTACCTGGCGCGCAGCGAAGAGGGCCGCTGGCTGCTCAAGTCCTACAAGCGCTGGTGCCCCGGATGGATGCGCTGGAGCCTGAATCTGACTGGGGGATCGGTGGCGTTCAAGCCGGCGCTGCATCTGTTCAACCTGATCCACCTGTTTGTCCCGCACTCGTCGCACTGGATGTCGCACCATCCCTGGGCTCAGGGGCTCATGCCGTACGTTCCATACGTCATCGGCTGCTGGCTTTTCTTCATGGTCACGGCATTTCACGCGGCTCTTCTGCGCTCACAGGAGGAACTGCATTTTTCGGTGGTGGAAGCGTAAGTGGAGGATGGAGATTGCCGCTCCGCAAGCGGAGCGCGGATCAAAAAATGTGCACTTTTCCCGTGACTCTGGTCCCACTTGTTCCATCGCTCCCTCGCTCCGTGTCTTTCGGTTTTTTCCGCGTTTGCTCCGGGTGCGACGCTATGCTAACCTTGATAACTGTGCCGTAGAACGCGCAAAGTTGTTGTGTGTCTGCGTTTTTTCGGTTCCTCGGGACTGCTTCTTGTGGGTCATGAGCTGGCGTAGCTCAGCTGGTAGAGCATCTGATTTGTAATCAGAGGGTCGGGGGTTCAAATCCCTTCGCCAGCTCCACAATAAAGAAGCCGAACCGAAGAGCCGATGCGGCGAGAGTTTACCGGCGCCAGGAGTTTTGAGCGCCGGGCCTGTCCTTCGCAGTGAATCCACTTCAGGCGCAGGCTCGTGAGTCCGGAAGACCCGGACGTTGCGGCGTGCGCGGAAGTGGGCGGAAAAGAGCGGCGTTAGCGGGGCTAGCGGCGTTCGTGGAGTTAGGGAGCGAGCCGCGCGGGCCGCAGGGAACGCGGAATGAGTGGCTCGGACAATATGGGCACAGGTGGCCGAGCGGTTAATGGCAGCAGACTGTAAATCTGCCGCTCCTTGGAGCTACGGAGGTTCGAATCCTCCCCTGTGCACCAGAAAAACAGGGAACAAGGGACCAAGGGAACTAGAAAACAGTGGTCAGCGGTCAGGACGGCGATCTCGATCGGAAGTTTTGGATTGCGCTGGCGCTGTTTGGAATTCTGGCTCTGGTGGCGTGGTTCACTCTCGGCGACGGAACTTTCGACGTCGATGGCAGGCCGGTGGAGATCAGGCTGGTTCCGCTGGTTGTGTTTGGCGGGCTGGCGTTGAAGACGGTTTTAGCCCGGCAGGCAGAGAAGATTCGCCGGGGGAAAGACAGCTGTTAGCTTTCAGCTATCAGCTCTCAGCTTCTGTGGCGCCGGATTCAACCGTTGCGCTTGATGCTGGCAGGATGAAGCTGAAAGCTGAGAGCTAAAGTCTGAAGGCTGGTTTTAGAGTTTGCGGGCTGATGTAGCTCAGTTGGTAGAGCACTCCCTTGGTAAGGGAGAGGTCACCAGTTCAATCCTGGTCATCAGCTCCAGAAATGCAGTGAACGGTGAACCGTGAACGGTGAACAGTTGAAGCATGTGCGGGAAGGTAGGTTCGGCTCGCATCAGTACGATGAAACTGACCACTGATCACTGACCACTGTTTTTAGGGCGGGAGTAACTCAGTGGTAGAGTCACAGCCTTCCAAGCTGTTGGTCGCGGGTTCGAGTCCCGTCTCCCGCTCCAGAGATGGAGTTAGCAGCTAGAGGCTAAAGCTGCTTTTTAAGAGGATCTGGAATTGGCATTCGAGCAGGTAGCTATCGCGGTGCGGGATGAGCAAGGATATGCAAAGCTGCATGCCTTGATCGATGCTGCTTTCGATGCGCGCGACGTGGAGGTCTTTTTGAATCGCGTGCGCAAGTCGGGGCTGCGCATTCGCGACTATGAGACGATCCTGACCCGTGGGTTCCTGAGCAAGGAAGCGATTGCGCTTTACGAGGCGCTGCCGGTTTCGGATCAAGCTCTGACGCGCGAGCGGTATTTGCGGCTGGTGGAAGCGGTGCCGCTGGAGTTAAGGCAGAGGTATTTGAAGGTGTACGCGTACTACTGAGGAAGACGAGCTTCTAGCCGCTAGCTTCTAGCTACTAGCTAGGGTTTGTTTGAATGAACGGCTGAGGCTGGCATCAGCAGGGTGCAGGTAGCAGCTGCTCTTAAGTTTTTTGGGGCTGGAGCCGGAACGCCGGCGCCCCGCGGCAAGGAAAGCAGAGGCTAGCGGCTAGAAGCTGGTTTCTAAAAGCGATGAAAGGGATTCGGGACTTTTATGGCGAAGGAAAAGTTT
>JBAWFY010000593.1:0-4715 GCA_049592335.1 Occallatibacter sp. | reverse complement strand
GTACTCACAATATTCCGGCGCAGCCAACGAGGAGTTTAAAGCTATCTCGGAAAGCGGCGGCTCCTACGAATTTCAAGGCACACAAAGCGGGCTTTGCCTGACTGCTCCCAGCACCTCAAATGGCACGCAATTGGACATCACATCCTGCAACGGAGGATCGTCTCAGCTCTGGAAACTCGTCACACCGTAGTCGTTCGCGGCGTTGATGAGCTGTTTTCAACCTGCCCACTTTGGCGGCTTCAATCCGGCAAAGTGGGCCAATCCATGCGTTGATCCCGCGTAAAATTGGAGATCAAATCATGCAACGGGTCTTCCAGCGTGGCGTGGAAGGTGCAGTAGGGTTAAGCTTCGTCCCAACAGCATCGCTTCACACGGCAACTGGAATGACACAACCTACGCAGCGCCGGCAAACCTTGCAAACTCTAGAGCGGCCTGCGCCTTAACTGGCACACTGCGAAATAGCCGCAACAACGCGGCGGAACAGATCCTTCGATCTGTCCCGCCGCATTTTGAATAAGAATGAGCGATTCAAAGAAATCAACGGGTTCGGCGGGACCGCCTCCGCGAAGCTGCGGACGCGTGACTTCTTCGATCATTTAAAATCCGGATGAAGGTAAATCTTGATCCGGTTCGACGGGAAACAGGAATATCCAATGAGAAATCAGTTTGTTTTGACGGCAACCCTGATCGTTGCCGGTCTGATGGTGGCAGGCCCAACGGCCAACGCGGCTCCGAAAGATGCGTCTGACGGCATGGTTCTGGTCAAGGGCGGGAGTTTCAAAAATACGAAGTCCAATTATTACGGCCAGGGCGTAACGGTTGCGGATTATTACATCGGTAAATATCTCGTCACGGAAAAAGAGTGGACAGATGTGATGGGCAGTAACCCCTCTAAGTTCTCAGGCGACAATTTGCCGGTAGAAAATATCAATTGGTACGATGCCGTCGAGTATTGTAATCGGCGCAGTATCAAAGAGAGCTTGAAGCCGTATTACAACATAGATAAGAGCAAGAAAGACCCGAATAACCTGAAGGACCCGGAGTTTGGCGATCTGGATAAGATCAAGTGGACGGTGACGATCAATCCCGGCGCGAATGGTTACCGGCTGCCGACAGAGGCAGAATTTGAATATGCCGCGGATGGCGGTCAACTTAGCAAGAGTTATGCCTACAGCGGAAGTGACGATGCCGATGAGGTTGCATGGTATTGGAGAGACTCCGGCGATTTCAAGTTATCTGGATTCTGGAGCTGGTCCATCGTCCAGCAAAACCACGATCAGCCCAAGCCGGTCGGCCAGAAGAAACCGAATGAGCTGGGGCTCTACGATATGTCGGGCAACGTGCGGGAATGGTGCTGGGACTGGTATCAGGATCCTCTCGAGAAATATGTGGCCAACCCGAAAGGGCCGCAATCCGGCTTTCGGCGGGTCTGGCGAGGCGGCGGTTGGATGGGCGACGCTCCGTTCACGGCCCCAACTTTCCGGGGCAGCCTGGCAGCGAACGGCACTGGACCCGACCAGGGACTCCGCGTGTGCCGCAATAAGTAAAACAAGAGATATAAACTGGGCGCTCGGGAAGGATGCCCGCGCGTCTGCGTGTCGTGGGAGAGGATGATGCAAGGCCGCAGCGTATGGATCGCCACTGTTCTCGCTCTCTGCGCAATGCGGAGCTCGGCCCTGCCCGTGCATCTGACTTTTGACTGGCCATCCGGCGTGCCGGCATCGGCGGGCGCCAAGGTGCACATCTACGCGATACGCATGGCGGGCACAGATACGAGCGTCGCGCCCATCCAGGCTGATGGCGGAACGGATGGCATCGTTCTCGATCTCAGCGAAGGCGTGTGGCTGGTGCAGGCATTCGCAAACGGATACTGGACCGAAGGCGCCGAAGTTACTGCAGGGGGCCAGTCGACCTCCCGTACACAGCTCGTTTTCTGGCCGGCGGCGTCGCTCGCGGGTCAGATCGCTCCGGCGCCGGGCGAAACACTGCCACGCACGATTGACGTGAAGCTGAGCGCACGCCCGGTTTCTGCCTATCAGGCGGCAAATGGACCAACATCCGTCTCGCAGACCGAGCAGAGCCCGGATCACGCTGAGTTAATCTGCCCGATCAACGGAGGAAAGTGGAGCTGCCTGGGGCCTGCTGGCGTCTTCGACGTGCGGATCGAATCCGAGGGCTACGCTCCGCGGTATGTATGGGACGTGAATCTGAAGCCCGGAGAGAACAGCGACCTGGGCCAAACCCAACTGCAAAGAGCTCTATCAGTGTTCGGGCGCGCCGTTCGCAAGGACGGCTCTGCCCCGCCGGGGCCTTGCCGCGCGACTCTGCTGCCGGACGCGGAACGCGGCGGCGGACCGGGAGCCTCCGAGCCGGATAACCCTCCCCCGGATGAGAAGTCCTTCACGGTCCCCCTCAGCCGGCAGGGATATTTTCAGATCGTCGGTGTGATGCAGGGCAATCACTCGCTCTCAGTGGAGTGCCAGGGGGCGAGCGGCTTCGCATTGCTGAAAGTGCAGCCAAACGGCGAAACCCGCCTTGACCCTCCACTCGTCCTTGAAGAGCTGACCCTCGACATTGCGATTACACCCAAGACCGACCCCACGGGCCAGCCGTGGAAACTCACCGTGGACGTGACCGCTCCGCGACTGCGGCGGATCGCAGACACGGCTGATGCCTCGGCGGACGGACACTGGATTCGGCACGGCCTGATGACCGGCAGTTACCGCGTGGCCGTCATCAGCTCCGACGGCATGCAATGGCTGAAACAGGATTTCGAGTTGCATCCCGACAGTGGACCATTGGCGCTGCATCTGGCCGCGGTGCGCGTGGCGGGCAAGGTGCTGCTGAGCGGGCTGCCTGTGAAAGCGCGGCTTGAGTTCTCGAATGAAGATGGCGGAGATCCGGTGACTCTGAACAGCGACGAATCCGGCCGGTACGCGGGACTATTGCCCATAGCGCCCGACGCCAAGGAAACGAAATGGGTGGTCGAGGCGCACGTCGCGCACCCGCTGACAGTGCGGCGTCTCGTCGGCGTCTACGTGCCCACTGTCGCCGCCGGCAAGACGGTTCCGCTGGACCTTGAGCTGCCAAACATACCGGTGCGCGGAATCGTTGTCTCCGAGGATGGAAAGCCCCAGAAGGGCGCGCAGGTCGCCTTCAAAGCCGACGGCGGCTACCAGACAGCCACGTCGACAGACGACTTGGGCAGCTTCGAAATGGCCGATCTGTCTCCGGGCAGGTACAACGCAGTGGCGCAGTCGGATTATGGGGTCTCCGATCAGACGGCCTTCACGGTGAACGATACCTCGGAGAACAAACTGAAGCTGGTGATGCATCCCAACCTGCACATCCCCTTCAATGTGGTCGCCCAGGATCAGGAGCCCATCGCGGATGCTACGGTGCAGGTGTGGATCGCGCCGGGCATGCCGCAAGCCTTCGGCCACACCAATCGCGACGGCGTTTTCAAGGCCACCCTGCCGCCGGGAACCACAGAAGTGGGGCTGACGGTGGGCGCGGCTGATTATGCCGTCAATCTGGTCAAGATGACGGTTTCGAGCAGTCCGCCCGCGAACCAGACCGATCCGTCGCAAAGTCAGAACTCCGTCACGCTGCACACAGACGGAGGATCGCTGGTGCTCAATTACGAGCCGGCGGAGGGCACGCTCGACCGCTCGGCGACGCTGTACCTGGCGCACAACGGCGCTATTGTGGATGCGCGCACGCTGGCTGGCTGGGGCACCGATCAGGCCGGAACCAATCAGGACGGCCCGGCGGAGGTGGATTCGATTGAGCCGGGAGATTACGCGCTCTGCGTCGTCACCGACCCTTCGCAACTCGCCGATCTTTGGCAGGGCAACACGCCGAAGGATCGCTGCAGCATGGGCACGGTAAAGCAGGGCCAGGTGCTGACGCTCTCGCCGCCGTCACCGAATTGAAATTCCAGCAGACCGCGATCCGCTACGATCGGGCGCAGGAGAACGCCGGACTGCGAAAATTCCGTATTGGCGTGTAAAACGCCGGTAGGAAGCGGCTGATATTCTGGTTCCGATAGCCGAAAACACGATGAACGAAGACATCTATTCCTTTGAACGGCCACGCCGCACGCCGTCCGTGCGCACGGTGTGGCTGTTTTTTGCAGCCATTTTCCTCACGATCTATTTTGCTTCGTTGTTCTCGCCGCCGCTGCTCGACGACGTAGACGCGGCTCATGCCCAAGCGGCGCAGCACATGGCCGAAAGCGGCGACCTCATCACGTCGAAGATCAATGGCATCCGCTACATTGAAAAGCCGCCGCTGCCCTACTGGCTCGTGGCCGGCATGTACCGGATTTTCGGCCAGAATACGTTCGCCACGCATCTGCCCAACACGCTGGCCATGCTCGGGCTCATGTGGCTGGCGTGGACGTGGTCGAGACGCGCATGGGGCAACCGCGCGGCCTTCTATGCCGGGCTGGGCGTGCTCACCTCCGTGGGCTGTTTTCTTTTTACGCGCTTCATCATTCCCGAGGCGATCCTGGCGTTTTTCCTGCTTCTCGCGCTTTACGCGCTGATCGCCACGCTCGAAGACGACCGGCCACACTTCATTTATTGGTCGTGGGCGGCAGTGGCGCTGGCGCACGACTTCATCGAGAAGATGCCTGAGGGCTACGACACGGTGATCGGGGAAAAGGGCTTCCGGCTATCCGGCGGCGAACGGCAGCGGCTGGCGATTGCGCG
>JBAWFY010000592.1:0-3794 GCA_049592335.1 Occallatibacter sp. | reverse complement strand
CGATGACGGTCTGGTGGAGCAGCACGTGGTTGAGAACGCTGCCGAGCGCGTAGTTGGTTTTGGGATCTTTGGCGGCGACTTCGACGGCCTCGGAGATGGCGATGCCGAGCGAGCCTCGCGAGTCGGGATGCGCGGCGAGAATGGCGCGGCCGGAGTCCGTGGTGTGGCTGGGGCTGGCGGTGACCGAAGCGCCGAAGGATTCCATCAAAGCGCGGCGATAGGGTTTTTGATCGTAGCTGACGCGCACCATGAAGACGCGGCACTCGAGACCGAGGAACGCGCATGCCATGGAGAGCGCCGATCCCCACTGGCCGGCGCCGGTTTCGGTGGAGAGGTGGTGGATGCCTTCCTGCTTGTTGTACCAGGCCTGCGCGACGGCGGTGTTGAGCTTGTGGGAGCCGGCCGGGGAGACGCCTTCGTATTTGTAGTAAATGCGCGCGGGCGTGTCGAGCGCCTTCTCGAGGCGACGGGCGCGCATCAGCGGCGCGGGACGCCATTGCGCGTAGATCTGCCGCACTTCTTCGGGGATCTCGATCTCGCGTTCCTGGCTGACCTCCTGCATGATCAGCGCCATGGGAAAGAGCGGCGCAAGATCGTCGGGGCCGAGCGGCTTGAGCGTGCCGGGATGAAGCGGCGGCGCGAGCGGCGCGGGAAGATCGGGAAGAATGTTGTACCACGTCTGCGGAATGCGGCTTTGCGGAAGGTTGTACTGGATGGTTTCCATGCGGAACATTGTACAGAAGGGTAGGGAAACGGAATTGTGCGCTGTATTACGCGGCGGCGGTTGAAAACCCAACCATTTCGCTGAACCAAGGCAGGGTGTTGAGATCCTTGCTATCCCAGGTCCCCAAATGCGAGGGACCTGGGGCACCCAGGTTCGTGCTGAGTCAGAATTTCAGCGTTGGCTGGCTCGGCTAGTGGCCACTTTGCGATTGAACTCGGCGGATTGATTGCGGGGCACGCTGAGCGACTGCCAATGGTCGCTCGCAAAATGCTTTGCCAGAAGCACGATCTGACCCACGTGATACGAGACGTGTCCCAACTGGCGATTGATGGCCTGCAGGACGGAATGCGCTTCGCCGCGAATGGTGATGGTGCGGGCGAGATCGGCGTCGGTGAGCGGCTCGATCGCGGCAAAGAGCCGACCCCAGCCGTCTTCCCAGAGCGCCAGCAGCTCGGCGCGCGTGGCGGGTGGATCGACGAATTCGCTGTCGCGGTTGCGATCCGGCTTTTCGCCGTCTGTGGTGAGGAAGTCGGTCCAACGCGAACGCATGTTCCCGGCCATGTGCTTCATGATGAGGGCAATGGAATTGGCTTCTGCGTCGAGTGTCACATAAAGCTGCTCGTCGGTGACCTGCGCCATCGCACGCTCGGCCAGGCTCTTCGAGAAGCGGAAGAGCGAGAGTGCGTCTTCAAGAAAGGAGGTGGTGAATTGGAGGGGCATGGGGAAGTCCTCGATTCGAGAGAATGCCTGCATGAAGACTTTGCGGCTGCGCTCAGGCGCTCGCGATCTTCATTCATGGTAGCGCCGATCCGCCCGGCTTTCTAACTGCTCTCCGCGACTCTCGGGGAGTCTACGGGCAAATGCTGCATCCATTCTCTGGTTCCGGGATGGCGGCAGGACGCGGAGGCGACGCGGGCCGCTTGCGTTAACGCTTCGATGAAGCCGAGCCCCTGCGAGGCGAAGAAGCAGTATGCGCCGTGAATAATGTCGCCTGCGCCCGCGGTGTCTGCGGCTTCGACTTGCGGGACGGGCACTGTGGCTGAGGATTCGCCGGTGACGGCCTGGATGGGCTGAGCGCCGTTGGTGATGGCGATGTTGGCGATGCCGGCTTGCTTCAAAAACTGAATGACGTCGCTCGCGGTGGTGCAGCCGGGCGGGATGAAATCCGCCGAACAAATTGCGGTGTCGATGCTTTTGAGAAGCTCTTCGGTTTCGCTCTTCCAACTGCCGCCGTCGAGAACGACCGGGGTTCCGCAGGCTCGCGCCGCAGCAGCCTAGGCATGGCACGCCTGCATGTGGTGGCCGTCGACCATGAGGATGCGCGCCTGCCGGCAAAGCTCAACGTCAACTTGGGTGGACGGCACGGAAATGCCCGCCGCATTCGCTGAGACGACGTTGCGGTTGCCGGCCTTGTCGACGGTGACCGAAGAGATTGCCGGCACGCCGTCGAAGCTGGGGGCGAGATCGATGAGTTGAATGGAGTGGCTGGCCAGCTCTTCGCGGATGAGGGCGGCGATGGGATGACGACCGACGGCGGTGACGAGCGCGGATTGGGCGCCGAGATGCGCGCAGGCGATGGCCGCGTTGGTGGCCGGCCCTCCGGCGTAGACGCTTTGGCTCTGCGCGGCAATTTTCGAATTGGCCTCAGGGAAGCGATCGACACGGTACACGATGTCGATGGTGGGGAGGCCGACGAAGAGGGCGTGTGGCATGAAGGATCGACTCAAGAGAGAATTCGGCTTATTGCAATTCTAGGGCGGCGCATTCGAGAGCAACTGCGAATTCGTGGTGGACTGCAATGGCCCCGCGTAGTTCGGAATATTCGGCCTCCACCACGGCGCGGAGTTTCTCCCGAATTTTCCACAGAGAGCGGCGAGACAACGGCGGAATCGACTTCGCCTAGGCGTGAAGGAAGCTACTCCAGATACGACGCGATGACGGCGAGTGCGGCGATGGCAGCGGTTTCGGCGCGCACGATGCGCGGACCGAGCGAGGCGGCGCGCCAGCCGCTCGAGTCGAAGAGCGCTTCCTCGCGCGACGCCCATCCGCCTTCGGGGCCGATGGCGATTTCGAGCGCGGGCATCTCGTCTTTGGCTGCCGCCATGGCTTCTTCGATGGCGTGACGCAGAGTGGTAGTGCGCTCCTGCTCGGCGAGGACGATGCGTGCGGCGGCAGAAGCGGTGCGGACGCGGGCGGCGAGCGAAACCGGATCGTGAATCAACGGCACATCGGAGCGACGCGCCTGCTGCGCTGCTTCGTGGGCGATGCGACGCCATCGCTCGGCGCGCTTCTCCGCGGCCTGGGCGAGATGCTTCTCCGTTCGCTGCGACACAACGGGCGCGATGGCGGCCACGCCGAGTTCGGTGGCTTTCTCGATGGCCCATTCCATGCGGTCGAACTTGTAGATGGCGAGAACGAGGGTGACGGGTAGCGCGGGATCGGCCACGAGCTCGGAGGTGAGATTGAAGCGAACCTGGGTTGGGGTGACGGCGGCTACCTGGGCGTGAAAGACGCGGCCGCCAGCCACGACGTCGGCCTCGAGGCCGGGTTGCGCGCGCAGCACGCGGGCCAGATGTTCGGCCTGCGCGCCTTCGATAGTTGCGGTGGCTTCATCCCAAGTTTCGGCGATCCAGCGGCGGCGGGTCATGATTTTTTATCCGGCGAGGTCCATCAAAAGTGTACGCCCGTTTTGGCGCGGAGTGTGTTTTACCCGCATAAACACTAAGGGGAACGCTTTGAGCGTCCCCCTTGAGTGTTGCCTATTCAGTTGTTCGGGCCGTGTTACTTTTTCTTCGCGGCCTTTTTCACGGCCTTCTTGGCCGTCTTCTTTGCGGGTGCCTTCTTGGCTGCTTTCTTGGTTGCCATTTGCCTATTCTCCCTTTTCGATGGGTTGCATCGATTCTGCAATTAGAAATTGCAGTTGAAGAATGTATAGAATCGCGCTTCATCGATGTCAAGAAAAAAACGTTGCAAGAGTGGAAAAATCGTCAACAATTTTTCGCGGCTCATTTTGGATCGATGCGCGCGTCTCGATTTTTTGAAACACGAATGCGCGCTCGAAGGTCAGTTC
>JBAWFY010000591.1:0-12098 GCA_049592335.1 Occallatibacter sp. | reverse complement strand
GCGCCACGCGGGACCCGAATGGCGGGTTCGCGCTCGATACGATTATCAAAAAGAGTTGGTAGAAAAGCGAATCAGGCGAAGATGGCGATGCGCCGGCTATTTGCACGAACTGGTGGATGATACCGTGACTGTAACTACATAATGCAACCACGAAGGGTCATCCGAATCTCCTGGCGGATCGCCCTTACTTGCAGCTTCTCCCTTTTTGCCAGGTTCGACTTTGAATTTCGTATCGACTTCGGTCACGCCATTTTGCGCATTGTAGACCAGGCTAACTTTTGGTTTACCGCTTCCCGGACTGGCACTCGTGACTTCAATCGATGACGAGCAGTAAGTCGTTCCCTGGTTGAGCGAGCATTTTCTAATCCCCGATCTGACAGCGCCGCTGCTGTCGGGAGGAACATCCCATTCGCAGAATTGATTCTGCAGGTGCCATGGTCCAAACAACGCGCCCACGAATGTCGATACTTGACCCCCCGGAGTGACTTCGCGGACATTGTCTCCTTCAAGCACAAACACATTGTCTGCACTGTCGGTGGCCACGGCCATGGGCTGGAAAAACGTCGCGGCTGCGCCGATGCCGTCAAATTCACCGTTTTCGCCCTGTCCCGCCAGGCCGGCGAGTGTCGTCACCTCGCCAGCGGGCGTGATCTTGCGAAGAGTATTGTTGCCGTAGTCCGCCACATAGACATTGCCTTCTTTGTCGGTTGTCACTCCGTGAGGACTGGAGAACGTCGCACTCGTGCCGGTTCCATCTGCGTGGCCGGACTCTCCAGCCTTGCCGGCCAAAGTTGTTACTACTCCTCCCGGCGTGATTTTGCGGATGGTGTGGCTGGATATCTCAGCCACAAAGATGTTTCCTGCGCTATCGGTCGCGATGCTATACGGGGTAGTAAACCGCGCCGCCGCGCCAACGCCGTCCGCTTCACCCTTTTCACCAGCCAGGCCAGCGATGGTTGTGACTTCACCGGATGGGGTCACCTTGCGAATCGTGTTGTTCCCGTAGTCCGCCACATAGACGTTGCCTGAACTGTCTGTGGCGACGGCCACTGGACTGGAGAAACTTGCATTTGCGCCCGCTCCGTCCGCATGGCCGTTGACGCCTGCCGTACCCGCAAAGGTTGTTACCTCTCCTATGGGTGTGATCTTGCGGATCGTGTTGCTGACCTTGTCCGCCACGTAGACATTGCCCGCGGCGTCGGTGGCGATACCGATGGGGTACACAAATCGCGCGGCAGAACCGATGCCGTCGGCAGTTCCTCTCGCATCCGGCTTTCCCGCGAACGTCATCACTACCCCGGCCGGCGTAATCTTAAGGATCGTGTTGTGCGAATTTGCCACATACACGGCCCCTGTGCCGTCGGTGGCGATACCGGACGTAAGGCTGAAATCCGCAGGAGTCGCAAAGGCGCTCGTGTCCTGCTGTGCGTCTGCAAAGTTACGCGAATTAGAGAAAGCCAGGATACCGAGCAAGGCGAGAGCACTGCCCCAACCGTTGCAATTCGCCTTCATCTTGCTTGTTCCTTCCCCCCAGAGATTTTCGCTTCCTGATCGTGCATTGTCAGGCTGGCGTACCATGGCCCATCGAACTCCGGCCCGGTCATTACCTCTCCTAACCAAGACCGGTGCAGTCCGCGCCAACATTATCGGCGCAATTTAGCCGTTCATCACTCACGTCCAATGACCCGGTTCAACTGCGCCAGCGGGAATCACCAAAACCCTAAAACACGACCTTAAGAGCTCCCTGCAGTTCCCTGCTGGGAAAATAGGAGCTCACGATGCCGTATCCCGGGTCGGTTGCAACACTATCCGGTGCCTGAGCGTTGGAATGATTTAAGACGTCGAAGGCCTCGATACGGAACTCCAGGCCTACCTTCTCGAAACCCAAAGGAACGCGCTTGTGCAAGCCCACATCGAGATCCGCAAAGCCGGGCGCACGAGCCACGTTGCGCGGCGCGTTGCCGTCGGGTGTATTGGCCGCAGTGGGTATAGTCACTGCTGTCGGGTTGAGATACTGATACTCACCCGGCTGGCCTGCGATCGGAGTCCGATTCCCTGAGCCCAGCACCGGAGTTCCCACCAGATTCGGACGGTAGAGGAAGCTGGTTTCCGTACTCAACTGCTGAGCCGTAGATTCCGCATAGCTGATGTTAATGGGCAATCCGCTGATCAACCAGTTGAGGCCCGTCAACTGCCATCCGCCGATGAGATATTGCATGGGAGCGGGGGCGCTGGAGCCGAAGCGCATGTCCTTGCCAAAGGGAAGATCGTAAACGATCGCGAGCGAATCGTTCAGGGGCCGGTCGTAGGCAGAGCGAGTATAGGACCCTATCGGGTCGTAATGGTCCACCACCGGGCTATCGTTGTTGTCGAGCTCCTGATTGGCGGCGGCGATATCCATCGCGTGCGACCAGGTAAAGGAATTGGCAATATAGAGCCCGCCGGAATAACGCTTTTCAAACTTTGCTTCTAAAGCGTTGTAGCGCGAGGGGCCTTCGTTGTAGGACTCCTGGATTGTGCCATAGGTCGCTATAGGACGCCGCGCCTGCAAGCTCAGCGTACCCCCGGCCGCATTGGCCACCGCCTCGTTATAGTCCTGAACAATCTGCTCATGAACGCCATAATTTCCGACGTAGGCCAAATCGAGAGAGGTGCCCCTGGCCAACTGCTGTTGCAACGAGAATTGATAGCTCTGCACGTAGGTCGTCGGTGTTCTGGCGGGATCGAATGTGGTGGTGGTCGAAAGCGGCGAGTAGTTCGCCGAGGTAAGGAAGTTGTTCGGAATGCCGAGCTGGGTTGGCTGGAAGCAACTGAGCGGCGGCGCACTGAGTGAGGTGCAGACAGTCTGCGGCGAAGTTTTGGAGGAGGGAGCGTACTGGGTAATCAGGTTGTCGATGCTGTACGGAGCATTCTGCGCCAGTTCGTTCACCACCGCGGCACGCAGGAATTGCTGATAGCTGATGCCGTAAGCGCCGCGCACGACGGTTTTTGGGAAAAGGCTGTACGCAAAGCCGAAGCGGGGAGCGAAGTTCAGGCCGTTGCGATTGATGAGGGCACGGTTATAAATGGAACCGCCGCTGGCCAGGATCAAATCGCCGGTTGTCGGACTGTTGACAGGATCGAAGTTGGAAAGCTGGTTGTAGGTCTCGAAAGGCGGCGTCGCCAATTCGTAACGAATGCCCATATTGAGCGTAAGTTTTTGCGCGACGTGCCAATCGTCCTGCGCATAGAAGAAGTGCATCCGCTGGTTGTATTCAACTATGTGATAGGCGCTGAGCTCGTACTTGCTGCGCGCGCCAAAGATAAAGTCGGCCAGGTTCCACGCCTCGGCGTAGCTAGGATCGGTGCCCGTGTACTTGGTTGTGCCCTCGGAGAACTTCCCGCTATAAGTATCGGCGCCGAATAAGGGCTTGAAGTTGCTCACCACCTGCGACTCACGGATCCACTCATAGCCGAATTTGAAGCTGTGGCGGCCTTTAAGCCACGAGTAGTTCACCTTCGGATCGACCACGTAAGGATTCACCACGGTCGGCAGCTGGGTGTTGCGTCCGATCTGGGTAAAGCCGGTCACAGTGACGGTGTTCAGGCCGCTTGTGAACCTCGGATCGTTGGGCACATTGGGCTCCCCGGCCGCGACTAGGAGATTGGTCTGGCCGATCGAGGTTGGGTTCTGCGCGCCCGCGGCCCAACTGAAACCGACGCGCGCGTCAAGCGCTGAGGCGTTGGTCATTTGCCAGACGTATCCCGCTGCCAATTCTTTATTGCTCTGGTTGATGTTGCCCTTTGCGGTGGAATAGAGCGGCGCCGGAAGGGGCGCCGGATCGAGCGCATTAAACCTGCGCTGGCTGTAGCGGGCAAAGGTGGTCATCTTCGGACTGATATTGATGTCCATGCGGGCATCGCCCTTATCGGAATCCTCGGTGCCCAATGGAAATGAGACGTAGTTGTTGCCCACGCCGGAGGTTTGCGAAGTCAAAGAACCGGTCGGCAGCAGGCCTAGAACTGTCATGCTCAGGGCGCTGATCTGCGGGGTTGTGGTTCCTGGCAGATCCGTCGCCTCAAGAGCGCTGATGGGAATGACGCCGTTCGCGTAGACCGCCTTCGTATATGGATTGGTGATGGGAATTGGATTGCCCAGAGAGTCGACGAATTGCCCGGAGGCCTGCGCGGTGGTCGGCACAGTGGCCGTCTGGGCCGCGCGCAAATCCCGGCGGAAGCCTTCGTAGTCGCCGAAGAGGAAGATCTTTCCGCGTTTGAGCGGACCGCCGATGTCGGCGCCGAACTGGTTCTGCTCAAGAGCCGGCTTGTCGCCGTTTATCGAAGGAATCGGCCCATTGGCGTCGAGAACCGTATTGCGTAGGTAGTTCCAGACGGCGCCATGATATTCGTTGCCGCCGCGCTTGGAAACCTCATTGATAACGGCGCCGGCAGCTCGTCCAAACTCCGCGCTCTGATCGCCCGTGGTGAAGCGAAACTCCGACAATGCATCGGGGCTGAGCTGAATATTCTGGTTGGCGAAGCCCAAGTCGTTTAAGTTCCAGCTATTGTTATCGAGACCATCGAGGAGGAAGGAGTTGACCTGATTGCGAAGGCCGTTGACGTTATAGGAGGCCTCGCGGCTGGTAGCGCCTTCGATTTCAAGAAAGGACTTGTTTACGCCGGGAACAATGAGCGCAAGGTCAGCCGGGTCTCTGCCGTTCAGAGGCAGGTTCACAACCTCGGTGGGGTTGACCAGCATGCTGCGATCGCTGCTGTCCGTTTCCAGCAGAACCGCCGAAGCCGCTACCACCATCTGCTGCGTGGCGGTCGCCGGATAGAAGGTCAGATCGACGCGCTGCGGCTCGCCTACAGTCACCGTGAAGGCTGAAGTAGAAATATCCTTAAAGGTGGCGCGGTTCGCCTTGACCACATAATCTCCGGGGGGAACGCTCGAGAATGTATACGCTCCCGCGCCGTTGCTGACTGTAACTCTTGACGTGCCCGTGCCAAGGCTTTCAAGCGAAACTGAGACGTCC
The DNA here is from genome assembly GCA_049592335.1 of Occallatibacter sp. Lineage (GTDB taxonomy): Bacteria > Acidobacteriota > Terriglobia > Terriglobales > Acidobacteriaceae > Telmatobacter. Next base: position 7,083 of record JBAWFY010000591.1, on the reverse strand, counting down.
GGCAGAACCCCTCCTGCGCTATCGCGAACCGTACCGATGACGATCCCGCTGTCGAACTGGGCATTCAGCAATGTGGCAGAACAGATAAACACCAGAATCCAAAGCGACCTACGCAAAAACGACATTCTGCACCTCTCCTAAGGGTTTCCGAAGCCGGAATACCCTTCCCTCTAAAAAACATTGGTACTGTGTGAGCCGTACACGATAGTACTGCCTAGTTGCTTACTATGGAGTGGGCATACTGCAATATTTGGATTACGAAGGTAATGATTCCCACAATGTGCGCTCGCCACGAAATCTAGTGGGTTAGCTCAACATCCCGAACCGAGGACGATGCCAGCGAAGAGCTGTCTCATCAGGAATTGGCGAGGTTCTGGAGTACACAGCAGGCGGGAAAGAGATTCGCGGGTGAGAGTCTGCCGAGTCGGTCTGTACTTGGCGATCAATCTAAAAACTAACTGCAGCGAAGCAACCGAGCGTCGCGTCTTCGACATCTTGAGTAACATCTGGAACCGCCTCAAAGTACCCTTAGGCGCATTACGAACGAGCATTTTTGATGAGCGATTTTCGCACCGCAGTAAGCTCCGTGAGCGCTCTCCCCTATAAGTACCTCGCTGCTTGTTACTTGCGCAGCGACGAAGCCTCAAAGTGCAATTGACCCTGCAGAAGCGATATATGACTATGGGTCAACGATCGCTGGTAATTAGGCGGCGTTCATCGACCCAGAGAGGATGTAACCTCATCATGATCTGCGCGACTAAGAATAACTCGAAAAGGTTTGCGATCCAGTTCGGCATCGGATTGATCGCATGCCTGGCGGTTTTCGCTTTGCTTGCCTTGGTTCCCTCGCATGTTTCTGCGCAACAGAACGCCACGCTCTCCGGCGACTACGCAGGAACTCTCGGCCCGTTGCACATACGGCTGCATTTGAAGCAAACCGCGGCCGGCAAAGTGACGGGCACTCTCGACAGCATCGATCGAGGAGCGATGGGCATTCGCTGCGAAGACTTCCATGTGGACGGACAGGCGGTCACCTTCAGCGTTCCCGCAGTGCAGGGAATGTGGACCGGAACGCTTGCTCCGGATGGAACCCTCAACGGCACCTGGGTTCAGGGTCATTCGCTGCCCCTCAACTTCACCCGCGACGCCGTTCAGGAGCGAACCTTAACGGCTTCCCGGTAAGCAGCATCAATCTCTCGGGCAGAACGGACGGACATCCGTGCTGCCCACTCCTCTCCAGCAGCGAGATGGAACTCGCGGCATGAGCCCGGAGGCACGGCCTCAAGCCAGCCATCCAGCACCAGCCAGGGCGAACGTTTGTGGTTCTTCCAGGGCAAATTCATCTTCGAATAGCTGCAACATGCAGACCCATGGCGCGCAATGCTTGTGCAGAGCGCGCCATGGTTTTTGCCCGATCTACGATGGCAAGAGTCGCGGCAAGCGGCTTGACGGTCAATACACGTCGCGATGGTATCGATGGCTGTCTTTCAGCGCTCCAACGTATTCCTCAGCGGCCTCCGCTGACGTTGCGCCTTGTTCCTGTACGATGCGGCAAAGGGTTCCGTCCACATCTCTCGCCATGCGCGAGGCGTCGCCGCAAACGTACACGCTCGCGCCTTCCTGGAGCCAACTCCAGAATTGCGGGGCTTGTTCCATCATCCGATCCTGGACGTAGACCTTGTGGCTGTTATCTCGGGAGAACGCCGTGTCGAGACGCGTTAAATGGCCATCGTCGCGCATCGATTCAAGCTCCTCGCGATAGAGGAAATCGGTAGCTGCACTGCGTTCACCAAAGAAGAGCCAGTTCTTGCCCTTGTGCCCCAACGCACGGCGCTCGTGCAGAAAGCCGCGAAACGGCGCGATGCCAGTGCCCGGGCCAATCATAATCATCGCCGCGTCTGGATTCGACGGCAGTTTGAATTTCTTGTTCGGCTGAATGTAAATCGGGAGCCGGTCCGCGATGGATGTCCGGTCGGCAAAGAACGTGGAGCATACACCGCCGCGGTCGCGATTATGGGCCGTGAATCGCACCACTGCGACCGTGGTGTGGATCTGCCCCGCATGCGCCGCGGGACTGGAGGAGATGGAATAGAGCCTTGGCGTGAGCTTTGGCAGCAATGCTACCAGCTCGTTGGGATCGTCAATTACACCTGGATATTCGGTGAGCAGGTCGATAAGACCACGATCGTAGACGTAGGCATCGAGAGCGGCCTGGTGTTCCGGTTGCAGCAAATCCAGAAGCGATGTGCAATTGCCACGTGTGCCATATCCCTGGATGGTCTTGCGATTGAGACGCGTGATTTGGCGTTCGCGCACCAGGGCATCATGGAGAGTCGTAGTGTCTCCCTTGGCGCTCAGAACCCGCTCATTGCCGTTGAAACACAGCTTTTGCAGGATCTCCGCGACGAGGTTCAAATCATTGTTCGGCATCACGCCGCATGCATCGCCAGCCTCGTAGCGGAGCCCGGTGCCTTCAATCGAAAAAGCAACATGAAGCGTGGATTTCGTGGATAATCCATGCGTCAGAGGTCTCTTATCGATCAAGGGAGCGAGCAACGGACGATCGCGCGAGAATGCCTTGGCAGCCGGAGAGTCGGAATCCCCGGCGGATGCCGCCGGCTGCGGAGCACTCGATTCCTTTGTTGTCGCTGCCGCCCTTCGCGATGGAAGGAGCGCATCCTCGTTCACGCGCGCGATCATTGCGGCCTTCCATTGCGCGAACGGGTCTTCTACTTCCACGTCGCAGTCCACGCGATCCGCGAGCCGGTTCCCTCCCAGAGCCGCCAGCTTTGAATCGAGATCCTTGCCGAACTTGCAAAAATGCTCGTAGTGCCGGTCGCCGAGCGCGAAGACCGCGTAAGAAAGCTTTTCCATGCGAGGGAAGTGTTCGAGGCAAAGCTCTTCGTAAAAGGGCTGCACACCGTCCGGGGCATCGCCATCGCCGTACGTGCTGGCGAGAATCAGCGCGCACGATTCCGCGGCAAGAGCCGCCGGCGTGTAACCGACCAGCGTGGACAGCGCCGGGGAATGTCCCTGCGCCTTCAACTCCTTGGCTAGTTTGCGCGCCAGTCCCTCCGCGGTTCCCGATTGCGATGCATAGAGCACCGCAATGCGCCGCGATGGCCTGGCTTCAACGGCTGCCTGCGGAGCGCTCGAAAACATCCCTGCGAGCAATCCGTTCAGCCAGGCCCGCTGCTCGGGCGTGAATGGAGCATTGTCAGGAATACAGGGAATTGTAGCGATCATTGGGACACTGACTCCTTCACAGTGAGAAACGATTGGAGTTCGGGGACGCTGTGTCTGCGGCTGAATTGAAGAAAGGACTCATTTGGATTTCGGCGCTCCTCGAATACAGCGAAGAGGCCTTCCAACATTGAAGGAAGCTCGGTGTAAGCGACCGAGGGAATGATCTCTCGCGCCAGCCCCCGATCCTGGTCGGAGCCGCCGCCGATCACCACTTGATAGCCTTCCTCCCCCTTGACCTTTGTGCCCAGGAGGCCGATGTCGCCAACATAGTGCTGCGCGCAGGAGTGCGGACAGCCGGTGACGTGAAGATTGATCGGCTGCTCGATCTTGAACCTGGCATCGAGAAGATTCGCGAGCTCCACAGCGTGCGCTTTGGTGTCGGTGGCTGCGTAACGGCAGCCACGGTTTCCCGTACAGGCCACGGTTCCGCGCAGGACCGCGCCGGCAGTGCAGTCAAGCCCTGCGGCGTGGAGACATTCTACGGCTGATTCCACGCGCTGCGACGGCACATTTGGAACGATGAGATTCTGCCAGACCGTAAGCCGCAACTCTCCGCTACCAAATTCCTCGGCAACGTCAGCCACAGCCCGCATTTGGTTTACCGGCAGACGTCCCACCGGAACGGAAACGCCAATGTAATACAGGCCGTTCTGGCTCTGCGGGTGAACTCCAATGTGACCGGCTCGATCGACAGCACTCCGCGACTCGCATTCCTGCTCGGAGACACGCAACAAAGGAAAGGCAAGGCGCTTCTCCGTCTCTGCAATAAACTTCTCCATACCCCATTTGTCGACCAGATATTTGAGCCGCGCCTTTTTCCGGTCCGTGCGGTCGCCGTGATCGATGAAGACGCGTATCATGGCCGCGGCGACGGCAACCGACTGATCGGGACGCAGCAACAGCCCACAATCGGAAGCGAGTTGCCTGTGTCCCGTGATGCCGCAAAGCAGCACGCGAAAATACACGCCGGCCGGAACGCTGCGTCCCTCGCCGACACGCACGGCAACAAAGCCAATGTCGTTGGTATCGGCGACTACGCTGATAGCGCCTCCGCCATCGAAGGCAACATTGAACTTGCGCGGCAGTCCGTAGAGGTCACGCGAGTTCAAAATGTAGTGATGAAGAGCGCTGGCGTACGGAGCGGCATCGATTAGTTCGCTCGGATCGATGCCCGCGAGCGGCGACGCGGTGATGTTGCGTATGTTATCCGCGCCGGAACCGCGCGAAGTGAGCCCAAGAGCCTGCACGCCGGTTAAAACGCGTACGATGTCTCGCGGCTGGAATTCGCGTATCTGCAAATTCGCACGCGTGGTGATATCGGCACGGCCGGCGCCCCACTGCCCGGCAATGTCTGCCAGGCCGCGCATCTGTTGCACCGTAAGAGTGCCACCGGGGACGCGCAGCCGCAACATGAACGAGTCCTGCGCCGGAGCAACATAGAACAGCCCATGAAATTTGAAACGAAATATGTCTTCCGCGTCGGGCGCGCGATTCTCGTCGGCATGAGCAACAAGTCTGTCCCAGATATCGAGAGGGTTCTGGTCGTGTTTCCACAGTTCTTCCCGGCAAAGATCCGAAACTGGCGTTCCGTGAAAAGTTTCCTCCTCCGATTCGGCGCGGTTGACCAAGCCTGAGGCGGCATGGTCTGTCAGCAGGCCCGATGGGGTGTGGCCCACAAAAGGCGGTATTCCGCGCTGCATCGTGCCTTGAAAAAAGCCGAGGAGATATTCCTTCTGCTCAGGACTGAAGGCCGGATTGTCGGGTGCAAGAGATTCCATGCCGAATGCCCTTTGCTTCTGCAACAGTTACGTCGAGATGCATCGACGATCGCTGGAACGGCAGCGAAAGCACGATCAAGCCTGCACGGTGCAGGGCATGACGCAGTGACTTTTCAGTTGGGATACCCTGGCACGGCATGGTGCAGGGCTGCGAGAAAAGGGAGACATCCGAGTCTCACCTTGGAACTTATCTTACGCAAAGTTGCGTTCGGGCACAAGTGCCCCGTTGAATGACGACTGAATTATGTCTGTGACGACTCTTCCTCGTTCGCCTGTCCGGCAAACGACCAGCGGGTCTTGCGCAGGTCGTCATTCAGCAGGATGGCTTCTGCGATCTCTCGCATCGATTTGCGGCGCTGCCGGCTCTCGCGCTGCAAGGCTTTGTAGGCAGTGTCTTCGTCGAGCCCGAAGTCGCGCTGCAACACTCCCTTGGCTTTTTCGACCTGCTTCCGGGATTCCAGTCGGTCGGAAAGCTCCAGATTCTCGCTTTCCAGGCGAGCTCGCTCCAATTCGGCGCCCACGAGATGACCGGCTGCGGTAAGCAGCCGCACTTCCTGCTCGGTATGGTAGTAAGGCTTGCAATGCTGCAGGTTGATCACGCCGATCAATTTGCTGCGGCACAAGATGGGCACAGAGAGAAACGCCTCAAAGGTGTCCTCCGGCAGGTTCTTGAAGCGCTGGAAACGCGGATCTTTGAGTGCCTTCTCGGCAATGGCGACGGGCTCGCGATGCCAGCCGACCCATCCGGTGATTCCCTGGCCGAGCCAAATGCCCAGATGATCCACAAGATCGGAATGAGGATTTTTCGACGCGCGCAGCACCAGTTGATCGCCTTCGAGCACATAAACAAAACAGGAATCGCATTGGATCAGAGCACAGGCAAAGTCCACAATGCGATTCAGCACCGTGTGCAGCGGATCGGATGCCGCCATGCGGCTGCCAATTTCGTGCAGAAAATCCAGGCCGGAGACGGCCGATTTGCCGCTCTGCGCAGCCGCAGGATTGTTCGCAAGCAGCGGACTAATCGGCGCCGGAGAGCCGTTCGAGACATGCAGAGAGGCCGCCGCGCGTTTTTGCTTCAGCAGCTTCTCGGCGTTTTCTGCTATTTCCTTGATGAGAAATCCCATCTTCGATTGCGATGGTTCGAAGTCAGGTATAAGCCGGTACATGGAGAGACCTTCCGTGGTGCTCGGTCCAATGGAGCCGATTACAGTGGAGCGGAACCCCTCGTAAAGCGCATCGGTGTACCCCATGCGCTCCGCCATAAGAAAGAGATGAGCAACCTGTCCCGCGTTCATAAAAAGCACAACGTCAACATGTCCATGGGCCAGAGCAATGACGGCCTCGCGCAACGGCTGCACATCCTCGGGCAGCGCCCACTGGTAAACCAATACGCGCGTGATCGAAACGCTCCTTTCCGCGAGCGCTGTTAGAAGCTCGGGATTGGACGTGCCGTATTCCTGCACGGCAACGTTCATCCCGTCCAGATCGCTTCCTAACTTTTCTTCCATCGCTTGAACCAACACCCGCCATGTAAACGGTTCTGGCGCGACAACTGTGATAGGAATGCCGGCTTCGCGCAGCGCGCTAGACGATTTCGGCCCGCGCGCGGCAATCTTGACCGAGCGCAAAGCGGCGAGAAACTTTTCCTGGTCGAGGTGTTCGGCGACTGTCTTGATGAGAGTACGCACGCCAACACCGGTGGTGAAAATAACCAGATCGAATGCGCCGGCCATCAGCGCTTCTGCAAACTCGATCACCGCGCTGTCGGAACTCATGGCGATTTCCCGCATGGCGGGAGCTGTCAGCGGATCGCCGCCATACGTGCGAATCAGCTTGGCCGCTTCAACGGCACGGCGCGACTCGAGGCTGAGAACACGAATTCCGTTGAAGTTTGTAGTTGGCATCTTGTGTCTCGGTGAACGGGAAATGCGAAACGTGGCCGGGATTAGCCCCGAGATAAGCGCCAGCCCTCTTGCGCCAGCCGGTTAGTTCTCGGTTCGATCAACCAATTCGAGGACCTATGCGCACTGGTTCGCGCGGCTCTTATGAAGCGTGC
>JBAWFY010000590.1:0-3273 GCA_049592335.1 Occallatibacter sp. | reverse complement strand
GGGTAAGTATGTTGCTTCGGGCAAATCTGAACGACCTGGTGGAGAAAGCGGAAGATCCGGAGCGAATGCTGAAACAGGTAGTCCTCGATATGGAAAATCAGCTCATGCAGGTCAAAACGCAGGTGGCGATCGCCGTGGCCGACGAGCATCTTTTAGAGAAGAAGCGCACCGAACACAAGCAGCAAGGTGAGGAGTGGAGGCGCAAAGCCGAGCTCGCCGTCCAGAAGGGCCATGACGACCTGGCCCGTGCGGCGCTCGAACGGGCATTGAGCCACGATCAGCTGGAAGCCGGCTTCGCGCAGCAGGCGGAAGATCAGAAGATCGAAGCCGACAACCTGCGCCAGGCGCTCCGCAAGCTCGACCAGAAGCTGAACGAGACACGCGCTCACTGCGAAATGCTCATCGCCGAACATCGGCGCGCCAGAGTGGTCGGCCGCGCCTCAAAGGCTCGCGGCGCTGTGGCCGGAAGTCAGGAAGCTGCGCTGAACCGGATGAAATCCAAGGTGCGCGTCAGGTCCGCCGAAAGCGCAGCCGCCAATGAGGTGCTGAACGCAGAGAGTCTCGAAGAGAGGTTCCGCGCTCTCGAAAGCGGCGATAAAGTAGAGTCGTTGCTGAACGAGATCAAGACCCGGCAGCTGACCAACGGTCAGCGGTCGCAATAACGGTGACCAATCGCGCGCTTCCCAGTCCTTTCACCCGCGGTTGGAAGGGTTGCGGAAGGGTTTAGCACCGCGCGCATGGGCGCATTCCCACCCTCGGCCAAAATCGCGCAAGCGATTTGGCCAAGGGATCCTGGCATTCTCGCGTTTTGCCGCCATGATCTGAAGGATTGTCGCTTCCCGAGACAACTCCGACGCGAGCGCGCAGCATCCTCCCATGTAAACGCTGCAGGCGGAATTCACACCCTCGGACTCGGCGGAGCGGCCGGCATCGTCAACCGAGCACTATCGACATGGCTCTGCTCCGCCCGCTGCTTCATGTTATGTTCCACACAGTAACTGGCAGAAGAGACTTCCCCATGATCTTAGTGACGGATTGGCCTTGGTTCATTCGGCGCTCGCCGTTTTTCAAGTCGAAAATGACCATCGTCGCAGTTGCCCTGGTTGCATCCACTGTCAATCTCTATCAGCTCCAATCGCAATCGCCGTCCATCACGATCTCGGTCGAAGACAGCCGTGCGGCGGTGCTCCCAGATGCCGAGATCCGCGACTCCGAAGGCCGCATTCTCGCCCGAACCGGCGATGCTGGAACCGCCTCGATCCTGTGCACCGTTCCCTGTAAGCTGCGCGTCTCCGCGCCGGGCTTCGCCGAAAAAGATCTCCTCGCCACCGGCGACACTTCCGTGCAGTTGGCACTCGCATCGGCCAGCGAGCACGTCACCGTGGCTGCCTATCGCACGCCGTTAGGCGATCTCGAAAGCCCCGTCACCACGCGCCTTCTCACTCAGACCGCGCTCGCCGATTCAGCCGCCATCACGCTCGACGGGCAGATCCGCCAGCTTCCCGGCGTGCAGCTCTTCCGCCGTTCCAGTTCGCTGGTCGCCAATCCCTCCTCGCAGGGATTGAGCCTGCGCGCTCTCGGATCAACCGCGGCCAGCCGCACCCTCGTCACTGAAGACGATGTGCCGCTGAACGATCCCTTCGCCGGCTGGATTCGCTGGCAGGAGCAGCCCGAGCTTTCCATCGAGAGCATCGAACTGGTGCGCGGCGGCGCCAGCGATCTCTATGGATCGAGCGCCATCGGCGGTGTCGTTGACATTGTTCCCGTCAGGCCCACCTCCAACCTTGCGGAGCTCTCCTCGAGTTACGGCGCAGAAGGCACTTACGACGAAAGCCTGCGCCTCGAGGCAAAGCGCGGCCCATGGGGAGCTCTCCTGGCCGGTGGCATGATCGGAACCGACGGGTATATTCAGGAAGCGCCCTCGCAGCGCGGCCCCGTCGACATCGCCAGCAACGTTCACAGCCAGAATGCGCTGCTTCTCGCAGAGCACTACCAAGGGTCACTCCGCCTTATCGCGCACATCAACGCATACAACGACGCGCGCAGCAACGGCACGCCCGACCAGACCAACGGCACTCGCCTTTGGCGCTACGCCACGGGAGCGGACTGGCAGGCCCCGCACAACGCCACGCTCGTCGCTCGCGTCTACGGCTCAGACGAGCATTTCCGCCAGGTCTTCTCGCAGATCAATAACACAGCCACGCCTGCCTACCCCAATTGCTCCTATCGCTGCGGGGAGACGCCGACGCACTCTTCCCTCACTCCCTACAACGAGCTCGGCGCGGTTGCGCATTGGAGCCAGCCCTTTGGTCCGCACCTGCTCGTCGTGGCCGGCGCAGACACGCACGACATGCGCGTCTGGGATCACGAACAAACCTTCGGCTCGAAGGCTGCAATGACTCTGCAGCACGATAACCAGCGCGAAAGCGGCCTCTATGGCGAAGCTCTCGTTTTTCGCAATCATTGGACCGCGACCGCCTCCGCGCGCGTCGATTGGTTCTCAAATTCCAACCCAGTCCAGTCCCAGTTGAACGGGACCACGTGGACGCCCACAGCCACTCAGCCCCCTCCGTTCAGTCAGGTTGTCTTCGACCCGCGCATCGGCATCTCGCGCACATTCCTCACGCATTGGTCGGCGTCGGCGTCGGCTTTTCGTGCCTTTCGCGCGCCCACGCCCAACGAGCTTTATCGCTCCACGCAGGTGGGCAACATGCTCACCCTCCCGAATTCCAACTTGACGAGCGAGCGCGCCACGGGCTGGGAAGCTGGTCTCGCCACCGAGCGCCGCTGGCTCACCGTCCGCTCAAGCTACTTCCTCACTCAGGTCAACCGTCCCATCGTCGCCGTCACCACTAATTCCCAATCCTCGCCCATCCTGCTCATGCGCGAAAACCTCGGCCAGATCGAGAGTCGCGGTGTTTCCCTGGACGTTGAAGCTGCGCCCATTGGTTGGTTAACGCTCGATGGCGGCTATCAGTATGCCCACGCCACGGTTTCGCGCGGCACGCAGGATTACGGCAACTGGATTCCGGATGTGGCGCGCAATCTTTCGACCTTCAATCTCCGCACATTTCGCCCGCGCCTCGGCACGCTCAGCCTGCAATCGCAACTGAGCGGCAGGCAGTTCGACGACGACGCCAACCTGTTTTTGCTGCACGGCTTCTTTCGCCTCGACGCCTACGCATCGCACGACATGGGAAAATATCTCGAAGTCTTCGCTGCCGGCCAGAATCTCTTCGACCGCTCCATCGAAGTGGCCAAAACGCCCACCAC
>JBAWFY010000589.1:0-5008 GCA_049592335.1 Occallatibacter sp. | reverse complement strand
GATATCGCACAGGATGGGTACGCTGCCTCAGGGTCTCGGTTCCCGGCAAGCCGCCCGGGCAGCCCTGTTTCCGGCCTCCGCAGAAACAAGATAAAGGACGCGATCACACGCTCGCGCGAGCTTCAGTCTGGCTGCGTAGTGCGAACGAGGTTCCCCGTTGCGCGATCGCTCCCGTCTTCAGCTTCGACAGCACTATAGTTGCTCGAACAGTTCACTGAAAGTATTTCCGGAGCCGCTGGCCAGGAATTCGTTGGGGCATTCTTTGACACTCATTCCGCGAGTTGATAGCCTTTGAGAGGACGCATCTCAAGAACGCGCAGGCCGCTCCTCCAGCCGTCCTCTGCTCTCCCAATCGTCCCCGTCGTCTAGCCCGGCCTAGGACACCGCCCTTTCACGGCGATAACACGGGTTCAAATCCCGTCGGGGACGCCAACTAAACAAAATACTTATGCAAAGTGGTAGAGTTGCGGCTAAACGCTGGTGACTCTGTGGTGACTAAGTGCGGCCCATCCGGAGCATTTGAAGCGAGATTCATGGCCCCGTATGCAATGAGGATCAAAGAACGGAATGTGGAGCGTCGGACGGTCATCGAGGCGTATGCCACGTACGACTGTCAAAAGAAGGGCCAACCATTGCCGGACTTCGGTAACTGGGATTGGTCGCGTGCTGACGCGATTGACCGGGCGATGTGCCGCGCTCATCTCAAGGTTGGGATTCCCGCCGGTTACATTTTGTGGGATCAGGTAGAACTGACTCTGTCAGACCTTAGCAAATGCGCAGTGGTCGGAGACATGTTCCCCGGACAGCCAAGGAGACTCGGTCTAGTTGCCCGCGATCAACTCGCTCGATGCAGACCGGGAAGCTGGCATGGACATATTACACATGGGAAAACATTCGATGAGACCGCGCCCATGCTGTTGCGGGTAGCCGTGACCAGTGAGGCTCCGGCGCTTTATTACATTGAGGATGGGAGTGGGCGCGCCGCTACATTCATTGCGAACAAGCATCTTTTCGACGAATTACAAACTCTAGCCATCGGCTACTTGGGGCGCATTGCCGACAGAAACAGCCGCTTTATGCAACAGCGGTTTCAGGAACTTCTTTGACACTTTCGCCCGCCCGAGTCCCTGAGCCGCAAACGGATTCAGCAATCCGTTGCGCTGGCAACATTCCTCCCATGATGCGATCCAACTTGCCAACTGCTCCGGCCATGTAATCAGGGGATAAGTGCGCGTAACGTTGCGTCATGCGCGGCGTTTTGTGGCCTAGAATCTGGCCCACGGCGTACAGGTCCACTCCCTGTTGAACCATCCACGATGCCGCTGTGTGGCGCAACGTGTGGAAGCTGGCGTCGGGAATGCCGAGCCGCTTGAACACACGCTTTGTGTAGACGGAGAGGTGCGCAGGGTTCACTCCGGCAAAGACAGTCTCCCCCGCCGCGCCTTGCGGAAGAGAGCGGAGCACGTTGAGAGCCGACTCCGAAATGGGCAGGATTCGCAGCGCACCATTCTTGGTTTCGCGTAAATAGAGCCGTCGATTCTTCACGTCCACATCCATCCAACGGAGCGCAAGCATTTCCCCACGTCGAACTCCGGTGCAGGCTGCGAAGGCCATAGGTGCGCGGAGCCATTCGGGTGCCAATTCGAGAGCCGCCTTCAATTCGCCCGGAGTGAGATAGCGGGTCCGCCCCTGGGGGAGTTGCGGAAGCCGCGCACCAGCCGCCGGATTCTGATTCAACTCACCCCATTCCACCGCGAGGCGAAGGCAATGTTTCAACACGCTCACTTCCTTTGCCACGGTCGCCGGTTTCATCTCGTCTGCACCGGACCGAGTCTCGATGTATTCGGCAACGGTGCGCTTCGTGATTGCCTTCGCCAGTTCCGGCAACCGTGCCTTGAGAGTGTCAAGGATGCCGCCCAACCGCTCAAACGTTGTTGACCGTATGCGCGCCTTCTGGTGCCTCTTGTAACGGTCAAACAGGGCTTCGGTGGTGATCTCACTGGCGGGACGGACTCCGAGAGTGCGGGCCACTTCCTCTTTAGTTTTAATTCGCCGCAAAGCATCAATGGCCTGTTGGCGCGTGTGCGCTTCAACCTTTTGTCGGACACGATTCCCCGCCGCGTTTATGTATGACACAGACCAAATCGACCGATCCTTGCGGAAATACACTCCATCGCGTTCCTTAGCTCTTGGCATTTTGATTGGCTCCTTTCGGCTCGATACTCTGCTCTACGCGCTTAGTGATTTCGCGCTCGTTTCGCTTTACCCAACGGACCTCGATCCGGTGCTTCCGAGTTGTGACATAAATCTCATCCCGGCATCTCTCATTTACGCGATGCATAACCGCCGCGTATCTGTCCGGCGTCCGGTGACTTCGTTTCCAAGTCCTCCATTCTTTCGCGGCAACATCCAGCATTCTGTCTTTTGCCTCGTCCCGAGCTGTCTTAGTACGTGCCTTAGAATCCCGCCCTTTGCACGCGCCGCAACTCGGACCATTGCGCTTGTACGATTGCCCCTCTTTCATTTCCCGTTGCCGGACAAAGTACCTCTCACAATGCACACAGCGGTCTAAGAGTTGCACATGGCCCGAATTCAGAACGAGGATGAACCAAAGAACTGCCTCCGCCCACACCGTACTTCGTGCGGATTCTGCATTTAGGAATGGAGGGATAGTAACGGGCTTGACTGGCTTCTCATACGCAGGCGTCATGTACTGAAAGAAGACCTCCCCGCGACTGTCGAACCAAACTGTTGGTCTTCGATTCCAGAGGTAATCCCAATAGACCTTCCACAGCCACGAGTCGAATGCAGGATCGGATTCATCGACCGGCTTGAGTGATTCGGGCGGGCGGGTACCCAATCCTTCGGGAACCAGATAAACCGTCCATGTCGTGTCGGTCGAATACGGTGGAACTGGTCCTATACCGGATGCCCAAGCGTTAGATCCCGCGGGCATGACTTTTTTTCCGCAGCGCAGCCATTCGTCAAACAGCCCGCGTAGGTAGGTGCGGAATAGCTCCGCCTTCCCCTCTTCCGTTGAGAGGCTTTCCAGTGAGGGACCGGGAACCGGCAGGATATACACCTTCCCCGGCGGCGGCGGATCATTGAGCACCTTCGCCGTGATTTCTACCGCCTGCCGATTCTCGCTGTAACTGACGATTCGCACTGCGATGCCTCGCCCTGTCCTTACTTGTTACGCATAACTATATCACGTGAAGCAAATTGTGCAACATAGAAATCGCAATCAGTTTCACATTATTTGTATTGGGAGTCCGTGAAGCGGACCGGAAAGGAACGGGGCGTGATGCAGAGCAAAGTGGACCGCAATATTCAGCGGGAATTGTTGGGTATGAGTGACGCCGAGGCGATGACTGGCCGGAGCCGGTGGAGTTGGCGGCGCGATTGCTATTCGGGCGCGGTTGCCTCAGTAAAGATCGGTCGGCGGCTGTTTGTCCCAATGTCCGAGGTTCGGCGCGTAATCGCGGAGAACACCCGGCCACGCCTGGGCCGGGACCAATGACGAGGGAAGCCTTTGCCGCGCTGAGGGCGCGCCCTCAAAGGCGAAGTGCCTTTGCTCTCTCCCCGGTGGAGTTGGAGGCCTTCCGATCTTGCAGAATGCCATAGGGTGCAACAGGCGGGAGGCAAAGAAGGCAAAGAGTCGGCACGAGGAATAGCCTGTGATCGAAGGCGATTTGGAGAGGGTGTCAAAGGTTGATTATTCGTGGCGAAGGGACAATGCGCCGCCCCTCCCCAAAGATTTGTGCTTTGACGATCCGATACCCGCCCCCATCGTACTTGCCGAGAGTCACCCCCAGAAGCACGCTCAAAAAACGGGGTTCTTCATGGTCCATCATCGAATCTTCTCAAGCGGCTTTGCGGCGCAAATTAAACCCGGGCCTTTTGTGTTCTACTGCTGGCTTTTGGCCGAAGCGAATGAGCAGACGAACAAGCAGAGCAAATGGACCTTTCACGCGTCTGATAGAAAAACCGCAAGTGAGACCGGAATATCGCCAACTACCTTGGCAGGGTACAGGAAGAGACTCAAGGCTATGGGATTGATTGAGTATTCTCGCGGAAAGTCGGCGAGCTATGAATATACCGTTACGGACTCACGCGCTCTCGTTCTTGAGGCCAAGCCGATGCAGGAAAAGCCGCGCAAGATTGGCAAACCGAGGGGACTAAGCATCGCCAAACAGCGCAAGCCCACGGAGGGTCCATACGATGGGCTGCCATCGGTCATGTTTGAACGTCCCGCAAAATATGCGGTGCCTGCTAAGACAAATTTTGGGGGAAATACGGGAAAAGCGCCGCAAAATTTGCGGAACTGTGCAGGTTCTTCCTAATAGGTTCTTATACGTCTTTGCAGTGTTCTTGCTGTTCGGGGCTTTTCCGGTCAACTGCGAGCGAAGCGAGCATCCCCTTTGACGACCTGGAGGATTTTGCTTCTTCGGATGCGTCTCCTGAAATTGTCGCCTGCTTCTATTTCGAGTTTGACCGCGTTTCAAACATGCAGAGATCAGAACACGAACGAAGCGTGAGCTAATAGCGCGGCTGAGAACGTATCTAATGTAACGGCTTGATGAAACCGGCAATCACCCATCCGATCGCACGAGTTGCTCCCCAGGGGATGAAGAATCCGAAAATGGGAAAGAGCGGAACGACGAGAAATTCCCAAATGGATGGTGCAGGCATCTGATAGAGGGTCTGGCCGTCTTGTGTCAGGATCGAATCAATCTCGTTATCTTTTGCCCAATGGATGGTATTGATTCCGCCTTTGTCAATCGACTGATTCCAGTCCTCGCGTTCCCCGGATTTGGGGTCAATCAAAACCCAACCCGCTTGGCTTTTGCGCACTTGCTGTACAACCTCCGAATTTGCCAACTGCTCGAATCTTCTATGGTGTGCCCACTGCGGCAAAAGAGTATCGAGATCAAGGAACGAAACATATGCGCCAAAGAGCGCCCCAACGATCCACAGAAGTAGAGCCAGTCGCCGTGTTCCTTCTTTC
>JBAWFY010000588.1:0-1696 GCA_049592335.1 Occallatibacter sp. | reverse complement strand
GTCCCAGCGTTCGCGGCCAAAGATGCGCACCTCCATCCCCGGCTGCACGATGGGGTAGAGCTGGCAGGTCATCGCAAGGATGAGCGTGGATTTGCCGCAGCCGTTGGGCCCAAGAATGGCTACGTGCTCGCCGGCGCGAATGCGCAGGTTGATATCGTGCAGCACCACGCGGTCGCCGCGCGCAACATTCACATGGCGCAACTCCAGGAACTCCGCGACCACTGATTCGCTGTTCGACACTCGTTCACTCACTTCCGAGCCTGCACTCTCCATGCGTCACCTGCTAGATTAAATGGGTCCACACCATGAGCGATCTCACCCAAGCCCACATTCCTCGCGGATTCCGTTTTGCGGCGGGCAAAGCGGGCATCAAGGCCAGCGGCCGCACCGATCTGGCTCTGATTGTTGCCGACTCTCAGGCTAGCGCCGCGGCCGCGTTCACATCGAACCGCGTGATTGCCGCGCCGCTCATCGTCGACAAGCAGCATCTGAGCGCGACCGGCGGCCGCGTGCGCGTCGTCGCGATCAATGCAGGCAATGCCAACTGTGCCGCTGGCGAGGCTGGACTCGAAGCCGCGCGCGCCACCTGCGCAGCAGCGGCAAAAACCTTCGGCTGCCGCGCCGAGGAGGTGTTTCCGTCATCGACGGGCGTGATTGGCGTGCCGCTGCCCGCAGAGAAAATCGCTGCCGTGCTGCCCGATCTTGCCGTCTCACTTGGTTCCGATCCCGACCACTTCCACGCCGCAGCGCGCGCCATCCTCACCACAGACACTGTAGAGAAAATTGCCTGCGCGCGGTTCGAGACGGGCGGCCGCGAAGTGCGCATAGCCGCCTTCGGAAAAGGCTCCGGCATGATCCACCCGCAGCTGGTGCCGCACGCGACGATGCTGATCTATGTGCTTACCGATGCCGTGATCGAGCCCGCCGATCTCGATGCGTATCTTCGCCCGGCGGTCGAGGTCAGCTTTAACCGAATCTCGGTGGATGGCGACACTTCGACCAATGACACGGTTTTGCTGCTGGCTTCGGGCGCCAGCGGAGTGCGGATCGGCGCGGACGATTCGGCTTTCGCCGCTGCACTTACTGAGGTCTGCACGTCGATGGCGCAACAGGTAGTCGGCGACGGCGAGGGACTTTCGCATGTGGTGGAGTTGCGGATTGAAGGAGCGGCCAGCGATGCCGATGCGTTGCGCGTGGCCAAGGCCATTGCGCATTCCCCGCTCGTGAAAACCGCGTGGGCCGGTTGCGATCCCAACTGGGGGCGTCTCGCCGCGGCCATCGGCTACTCCGGGGCGGCCATCGATCCCAATCGCTTCGACATAGACTTCGGAACTCTGCCCATTTGCCGTAATGGCGGCCGCGCGCCCGGCTACGACCAAGCCGCGGCGCACAAATACATCTCCGAGCGCGAATTCTCAATTTCGATTCGCTTGCATCAGGGAACCGGCTCATGTGTCTTCTGGACCACCGACTTGACGCACGAATACATCCACATCAACGCGGATTATTCGACGTAGAGCGACTTTGCCGGCGCTATTTCGCCCGCGGGTGCGTCCGATCGTAGACCGCGGTCAATTGTGCGGTGGTCAGCTGTGTGTAACGCTGCGTGGTCGACAATCGCTCGTGGCCGAGCAATTCCTGAATCGCGCGCAGGTCGGCGCCTTCTTCGAGCAGATGCGTGCCGAACGCGTGGCGC
>JBAWFY010000587.1:0-5064 GCA_049592335.1 Occallatibacter sp. | reverse complement strand
GGCACTAGACGATGATTGCGTCCCGTTCGCGGGAGGCAATCTTGCATATAACTCTTTTGTTTTGTTGGTGCCCGGAGGGGGACTTGAACCCCCACGACCGGTAAGGGTCTGCGGATTTTAAGTCCGCTGCGTCTGCCAATTTCGCCATCCGGGCCCGCCTCTATATTATGGGACCGATTGGGCGCGACGCGAAGCCGTGGAGCCTACCCTATTGCCGGGCTGACAATTCCAGGCGAGGATGGCCAAGGCTCCGTCTGCGTGTCTACCGTCGTTTTTGGCTGCCCAATCGACAGCATTTCTGCTCGCCTTTCCACAACTTGCCCCCAAGCGCCAATCCCTCGTATCATCCGGCAAGAGCAACCATGATGAGCGAACCGGAGACGAAGAGCAACCTGCGCGTGAAGGGGCGGCTGATGTCCGCCTCGGAGATTGAGCGCACGCTTGTGCGGCTGGCCCACGAGATCGTGGAAAAGAGCAACGGGAGCGAGGATCTGGCGCTGGTAGGCATCAAGCGCAGGGGCGCGCCGCTGGCGGAGCGCCTGGGCAAGCTGATCTCGGCCATCGAGAAGCGGCCCGTCGATACCGGCGTGCTCGACATCCAGTTTTATCGCGACGATCTCTCGACGGCGGGTGCGCGTCCGGTGGTGACGCCGGGGGCGATCGGCTTCGACATCGAAGGCCGCGACATCGTCATCTGCGACGATGTGCTCTACACTGGCCGCACAGTTCGCGCCGCGCTCGACGCGCTCTTCGACCATGGCCGTCCGCGCCGCGTACAGTTGGCGGTACTCATTGATCGCGGCCATCGAGAGCTGCCGATTGAGGCGACGTATGTGGGCAGACAGGTGCCCACCAGCAGCCGCGAGATCATCGAGGTCAAGTTCCAGGAAGTCGACCAGACCGAAGAGGTGCTGCTGGTCGAGAAAGCACCATGAATCAGGCCATAGCCACCGCTCGCCGCCCGCGCAGCACTCCGCCTGCGCCTGCTTCTCCGTTCCCTTACAATCCGGGGTCGCTGCTTTCGGTGCTTAACCTGACGGTGGAGGGCGTGAGCCGGTTGCTTATCCGCGCCACGGAGCTCGAGCGCGAGGACCCTATCGTTCGCGACCGGATTCTGGCCAAGCGGCGCATCGCGCTGCTGTTCTATGAGTCGTCGACGCGCACGCGCACGAGTTTCGAGCTGGCGTGCAAGGCTTTGGGCGCGGACACAACCTTGGTCTCGAGCCTCAGCTCCAGCATCGAGAAGGGCGAATCGCTGAAGGATACGGGATTGACACTGCGGGCGCTGGGCGCAGAAGCGATCATCCTGCGCCACAACTCCTCGGGCGCGGCATGGCTGCTGGAAGAATCG
The DNA here is from genome assembly GCA_049592335.1 of Occallatibacter sp. Taxonomy (GTDB): domain Bacteria; phylum Acidobacteriota; class Terriglobia; order Terriglobales; family Acidobacteriaceae; genus Telmatobacter. The sequence goes on along the minus strand of JBAWFY010000587.1, from coordinate 3,713 downwards.
ACGCGTCTGCCGGTGATCAACGCGGGCGACGGCATGCACGAGCATCCCACACAGGCTCTGCTCGATCTGCGCACAATCTTGACGCATCTGCGGCCGGGGATCGCGGGCATCAAGCCCGATACGCTGGCGGGCGTGACAGTGATGATCACCGGCGATATTCTGCACAGCCGGGTGGCGCGGTCAAATATGCAGCTACTACCGCGCGTGGGCGCGCGCGTACTGCTCTGCGGGCCGAAGGAACTGCTGCCGGAACAAGCGGCGCGGTCCGGCCCGGGCATTGAGATCGAGCGGGACTTCGATGCGGCGCTTGCGCAGTCACAGGCTGTGATGATGCTACGCATCCAGGCCGAGCGGCTGGCCGGGTTGCAACTCGACCTCGACGAGTACAAGGCCAACTACCAGCTCACCGGGCAGAGGCTCGCCGCGCATGCGCCGAACGCAGTGGTGCTGCATCCGGGGCCAATCATCCGCGGCATGGAGATTACTGCGGGCGTGGCCGATGGTGTGCAGTCGGCAATTCTGGAGCAGGTAACGAACGGGGTGGCGATTCGCATGGCGGTAATAGAGCGCGCGCTGGCCACTGACCGCGGAGGCCGCGCATGACGGCGCTGGCGATTTGCGGAGGCCGTCTGGTCGATCCCGCGGCGGGCGTCGATGCCGCCAAGGACATTCTGCTCAAAGACGGGCGCGTGGCGGAGATTGCGGGCCCGGGCAAGCTCAAGGGCAAGAATGGCGCGGAAGTCCTCGACGCCACAGGCCTCGTTGTTGCGCCGGGGCTGATCGATATTCACGTTCATCTGCGCGAGCCGGGACAAGGTTACAAAGAGACAATCGCGACGGGGACGGCGGCTGCGGCTGCCGGCGGATTCACGAGCGTGGCCGCGATGCCGAACACGACGCCGGTGAACGACTCGCCGGAGGTCACGCGCTGGATGCAGGCGCCGGAGCGCGGCGCGCAGGTGCGCGTGTTTCCCATTGCGGCGGCCACGCGCGGGTCAAAAGGTGAAGTGATAAACGATTATGCGGCTCTCAAGTCCGCAGGTGCGGTAGCTGTGACCGACGACGGGCGGCCGATTTTGAAGGACGGCATCATGCGCGAATCGCTGGCGGCTGCGGCACGCGTGGGACTCACTGTGATTCAGCACGCCGAAGACACGCGCATGACACAGGGCGCGAGCATGAATCTCGGCCCGGTGTCGTTCAAGCTGGGGCTGCGCGGCATGCCTACAGAAGCCGAATCGAGCCTCGTCGAGCGCGACATTCGCCTGGTGGCCGAGTTGCGCGAGGCGCATCCGCATCTGCACGTAGCGCATTTGTCCACGGCCGCGGCTCTTGCAGCGGTGCGGCAGGCGCGGCGCAATGGGCTGCGCGTGACCTGCGAAGTGGCGCCACATCATTTCCTGCTGACCGAGGAACACGTCGGGCTCTACAACACGCACGCCAAAATGAATCCGCCGCTGCGCTCGGCCGCCGATCGCGACGCCATGATCGAAGGCATTCTCGACGGCGTGGTGGACGCGATTGCCACAGATCACGCGCCGCACGCCACGCACGAGAAGGAAATTGAATTCGAGCTGGCGCCGAATGGAATCACCGGCCTAGAAACGGCGCTCGGACTGAGCTTGAGCTGGCTGCACGGCGAGTGGAAGATGCCGCTGGGCCGCGTGCTGAGCCTGTTGAGCGCGCAACCGGCAGCGCTGCTCGGACTGAAAGGCCGCGGGACACTGGCTATCGGAAGTTATGCCGACGCGGTCGTCTTCGATCCCAAGGCCGAGTGGACGTACCGCGCGACGGAATCGAAATCGAAGGCCAAGAACACGCCGTTCGACGGCTGGCCTATGCTGGGCAAGGTGCGTTGGACGGTGAGCGAAGGCCGCGTGGCGTACGCGGGCCAGTGAACAGCCGTTGAGGTGAAGGCTTCGGCTTCACGTTGTCAGCGGGGAATGATGCGTTGTAAGTCTTCATCTCCTCGTCGTAGTGTCGAAGATCCGCCGGTTAAAACCCTCGATTTTCCTGCCCTTTTCGGCACGACTGAAGTCGTGCCCTTTCACGAAACCATTTTGAAATAAGCTATAGAACGTATCGAAGGAAAATATGGCGAGAATTAAGGCGGGAAGGAGGCGCGATGTTTTCGATTCCGTATGCTTCCGCATTCGCGGACTGGAGCCTGTTGCTGCTGAGGATTGTGCTGGCACTGGTGTTTGGTTCGAGTGGTTGGAGCCATCTGCGGCAGCCGCAGGAACGGGCCAAGAGCATTGGGATGAACGTGCCTTTCACAGTGTTTCTGGGTGCGGCGGAGCTGGCTGGAGCGGTTGCGCTGGCCGTGGGATTTCTGGCAGACTGGGCGGCGCTGGGACTGATTCTTGTGATGCTGGGCGCGATTTATAAAAAGATTGCCGTGTGGAAGACTGGCTTCTGGGGAGAGAAGTCGATGGGCTGGCATTACGACCTGATCATGATCGCGATGAATTTGGTGATCGTGACCATGGGGCCGGGAAGATACGGCTTCTAGTTATTAGCTTTTATGGCGGTTCCAAAATCGGTGTGCACAATTAACGGTGCTAAGAGCAACCGCATATCCTTCGACTCGGTCGCCGCGGCGACCTCGCTCAGGATGACAAATGAGAAGCGGGTGGGGACAGCAATTCTGGAAGCGGGCTTGCTGTCTGCTCTGAACTGACTTGCTGTTGGCTGATAGCTGCCCTGCTCTCTCTGCTTCTGTCAGCCTTTGCGGCGGTAGAGGACCTGGAACTCGTAGCCGTGATTGGCGGGAAAGAGGCTCGCGACGTGGCGCAGACGCTCGGCGAGTGAGGGCGCGGCGAGGAGCGGGTACTCGCGCTCGCGCAGGTCGTGATAGTCGAAATCGACGGCGAGCGAGAGCATGTAAATGGCCAGCGAATCGGAGAAAGCCGACTCGAAGAAGCTGAGGCGGGCGCGCTCGTCGATATTCGCGCTGGAGGGATTCGCACTGGAGGTCTTGGCGCCGGGATGTGGCTCGAGGGCGCGGCGGCGGGACTCCCACGCATCCTGACTGGTTTCGCCACGCACCTGCGCCTCGGCCTGCGCCCAGGCGACCTCGGAAAAGCTGTCGGGAACGCCAGCCGCTTCGACGAAGTTGTGCGCCACATTGATGAAGAACTCGAAGGCGAGGCCGAAGCGGTCGTCGACCAGTCGCGTGGAGATGAAGACGGCCTGCGTGGAGCCGAACTCGGCATTGCGATGGCATACGGCGCGGTCGCCCAGCTCAACCGTGTAGGCGGGAGCGACGAGGTTCTCGCCCGTGTCGGCGATGGTGAGGGGGACGAAGTAGTAGGCGCGCTGGCGCAGCGCGGGGGCGAGCGCGGCGGGCACTGCACCGACCAGCCGCTCAAGGTCGGTCTCGGGGACGCGGGTTTCCCCGAAGGCGGCGTAGCGAACGCCGTTGGGCGCTTCCTGCACCGTGACCTGGGTGGCGACCTTTTCCGCGTGCCAAAGCTCGATTTGCGCACTGCTGGCCATGAATTTGTATTCTAGACGATAGAGGTCGGCACGATGATGGTTTCAACCGAGCGCGGAGCGAGAGTTTTCGGATTTCCGCTGGAGGGGTTCAGCCTTTTCCAGAGCCTGCTGCTGGCGTTTGCCGCGGCGTTTCTAACGTTTTTCGCGACCACGTGCGTCGCCATCTTCGCGCTGCTGGCGTGGAACGTGGTTGGCAGGCACGCGGTGAGCTACAC
>JBAWFY010000586.1:0-2872 GCA_049592335.1 Occallatibacter sp. | reverse complement strand
ATGTACCAGCAGCACCAGCCCGTCTCAAACTTGGGATCGTTGGTCGAGGTCAGGTCGCCGTAGACGATGCTGCCGTAGATATAAATCTTCTCCTGCCAGTCCTCGATGCGCTGCGCTTCATCGGGGTTCTCGCAAACCGACTTCACTTCTTCGCGGCCGAAGGTTTTGATGCTCACGGATTCGCCGGGCAGCAGAACCGTGGGCGCGGCCGGCGCGCGCGGCGGGGTCTTGTAGATTGGCGAGCGCGGCAACTCGGATTCGTCGCGAACGATGGCGATGCACTCGGCGAGACTGGAGACGCGGGCCGGAGACCGGCCGCGATTGGTGGCCATCACGGAAAAACTGTTGGTTCCGCCGGGTACGGGCGAAGCCGTGATAAGAAGCCAGGGGCGCTCGGCTTTGGCCTGATTTTCTGCGAAGAGCAATGCCGCTCTGGCGGCGTCCGCAGCGGCCTGGGCAGCTTCTTCGGAGTAACGCGTCTGCTGCTCGATCTTACGCAACGTGGAGAAGGCCAGCCACGCGCCTACGTATGCGATCAACACCAGAAGCACTTCCGTCAGCCACTTAATTCGGTCCTGCAAAGGCCACGCCGCGGGAGCGGCCGGGGGCGGATTGACCGTGGTGATGCGGGGTTGCGGGTAATCGATAGGATTGGTGGCGAGATCGGGGCTCGTCGATGTGCTGGAGGCGGGCGGCTCGAGCGCTGTGGATTTGCTCGTCCGTGATGTCGTAGAAGCCGGACCTGTCTGCGCCTGTGCCTCTTCCTGCGGCAGGCACACTGCGGGCGCGATGCCTAAAACGAGCAGCACAGCGAGGGGGAAAAACCGCTTCAGGGACATGCCGACACTCTAGCACAGCGGGGTTGGGTTTTTGCTTGCCAGCGAGCCGGCCATTGTGACTTCCGAATCAGGCTGGACACCGGTCCAAAATGCCCAGATTACGCGCCATGCGAGACGAGATGCGCATGGGGATTCTTTCTTCGGTCCCGAGGTTGAGAACGATGTAGTTACGGAAGAAGTACTTCGCTCTGCCAAACTGGATTTGGTCCCAGGGGATGCGCAGCGGCGGGTGAAAGACGCGAAATGGGAAGAGCACCGAGGCATAGAGCGCGTCGGAGGCAGCCGTGAGACGAACGACGCTGCTGTAATGCCCCCACCACCGCATGTAAACGGTGTAAAAGAATGGACCCGCGGACTTAGTTTCGCCGTACGGTTCGGATTGCCGTTTGAAGCGCTTGCTGAGTGCGAACCAGCCGCCGATGTAGCTGATCAGAAAAGACACGGCGCACCACAGAGCAATGAAAAAGACTGCGAAACCCAAGGGAGTCGCGACAAAATCGTTGAACGTGCTGGCTTGCATCGTACACCTCGTGCAATCTTTCGTATGGCAGGCACAGCGCCGCCCGTCATCCCGAATAAACTTTACACGCCCACAGGGAAAGGCTTGGGACTGGACTCTTCGGCGTTGACACCCGTGCGCCAGCGCTCGAATCGGCCCTGCAACAGGCTCATCAACCCCGTGTACCAGTAGCCGATGACGAACAGAATCAAAAATGGCGCGGTGAAGTAGTTCTGATTCGAGAAGGTGTAGAGAATGCAGAGGAAGAAGTAGAAGCCAAGCAGCATCTCGATCCAGGGAGCAAGCTTGAGGCGCTTACGATACTTGGCGGCCTGCGATTTCTCGCCTTTCTGTGCCACGCGGTACTTGGGCGTGCGCACAAAGGCGCTCTTGATGCCAAACAGCGCTTCCATCACGGCCTTTGTATTTGTAACCGTGAGGCCGATCCCCACTGCCATGAGAAGCGGCAAATAAAGGATGGTCTTCTTCCAGGTCTTCGGGAAGAGTTCGCGCTCGCTCATCACGTAGAAAACCGCGATGGAGAAAGTGGACGCGGTGAACAGCGGCACGTCGATCAACAACATCTGGAACCAGCCCTGGTAAAAGCGGCAGATCATGGCGGGCATGATAAAGGCCGTCATGATGACCATGAGCGGGTAGCTGAGATTGGCCGTGAGGTGGTAGACCGATTCGATCTTGTTGCGCCGCGACATGTTCGAGCGGAATACCTGGGGAAGGATCTTGATGCTGGTCTGGATGAGTCCCTTGGCCCAGCGCGCCTGCTGGGTCTTGAAAGCGGTCATCTCGATGGGCAGTTCCGACGGGCACTCGACGTCAGGCAGGTACTTGAACCGCCAACCGGCCATCTGCGACCGATAACTCAGATCGGTATCTTCGGTAAGCGTGTCATGCTGCCAGCCACCGCCGTCCACGATAGCCTTGCGGCGCCACATGCCGGCCGTGCCGTTGAAGTTGAAGAACTCGCCGGAGCGGACGCGCGCGCCGTGCTCCAGAACGAAATGGCCGTCGAGCAGGATGGCCTCGATCCGAGTCAGCATGCTGTAGTCGCGGTTCAGGTGCGACCAGCGGGTCTGCACCATGCCCACGTCGGGCTCTCCTAAGTGGTGGATCACCTTCATCAGCCAGTCGTGTGGAGGCACAAAGTCGGCATCGAAGATGGCCACGAATTCGCCTTTGGCGACTGTGAGGCCGGCATCGAGCGCCCCGGCCTTGAAGCCGTGGCGATTCGTGCGATGAATGTAAACGATGGGGTGGCCCAATGCGGCATAGCGGTCGACAATCGCGGAAGCGACCTGCTCGGTCTCGTCCGTAGAGTCGTCAAGCACCTGGATCTCGAGCTTCTCCCGTGGGTACTCCATGCCGCACACAGCCTCGACGAGCCGATCGATGACAAATTGCTCGTTGAAGATCGGCAGCTGAATGGTGACGCGGGGCAGGTCGTCGAAGTGGCGCGGCGGATTTGGATTGTAGTTCTTCCTGTATTTGAAGTACTGGTAGCACAGAGTGTAGCGAT
>JBAWFY010000585.1:0-2263 GCA_049592335.1 Occallatibacter sp. | reverse complement strand
GAGCGTGGCCCTGATCGCGCTTACCCAGTCCTTGCGCCGGCAGTGGCGCACCCTTCAGGTCGGTATTCCTCACTGGATGCAGCGCTAAAGACTTTTCTTGCGGCTCGTGAGCGCACAATTCAATTCGTTCGGAACTTCTCAGGCGATCTCCGCGCCCAAATCACGACGCATCCGCTCCTTGGAACCGTAAACTGCTACGAAAACCTACCGATCATTGTTGTTCACCCAATTCGTCACGCTAAGCAGATTGAAGAGTGCAAGAGAGAGATCAGTAACTAGCGGCGCCGCTCAAAAACCTCATCAGGCCACGGGGTTTCAAGTCCGCATTCAGAAATCTACGCTGCTCACCGATCGCCGCGCAGACTGCTTCTGCTGCGAGATGCCCACTGCGCGCCGCGCTCTCCATGGTCGACGGCCAGCCCGTCGCAGTCCAGTCGCCAGCGAGAACGCAATGGGGCCATGGCGAGGATCGCGCATCGGGACGAAACTCGTCGATGCCGGGCGGCACACCGAAGGTGGCGCGAACTTCCTTGACCAGTGCGGCTTTTTCGAGCTGTACCTCTTTGACCGCTGGGAAGAACTCACTGAGATCGCTTAGCGCCAACGTGATCGCTTCGTTGCGTTCGAGCGCCGCGAAGGCCCGCGATGCGCTGATGACGAGCTCGAGATAACTTCCCTTCCCTTTGCGTTCCGGATGCAGGCGGCTCTTGTTATACATCCAGTGGATCGTGCGATCGAGCAGCACCGCGTGTTCGAGATCGGTAATCTCGCGGTCGAACCAGAGATGTACGCTGCAGATCGGCCAATGCTGGTGGTGCTCGATCTTTTTGGCAAGCGCATCGACGCCGGCCGCAGGCGGCATTGCCGGTAAAAGCTTCGCCATCGCCTCAAACGGAATCGCAAGGACCAGATAATCGCCCACCAGATTCCCCGCACGCGTAGACACCGTCCACTGCGACGTCTCTTCGTCGTACTCCGCCCGCTCCACTCCGGCATTGAAGACTACCTCGCCGCCATGCTCGCGCAGAAACTGCTCTGCGCCCGCGTAGAGTTCGCTGAGTGGCACGGTGCTCATGCCCATCGCACCTGCCTCAGCAGAGTTCAGAAAGAGTTCGCGAATCACCTTCACCGCGTACGGCAGCGCAATCTCGTCGATGTCGGCATTGAGGGCGCTGGCGATCACCAGCCGCCAGAAGCGATCGATCGCACCCTGGGTCTGCCCATTCAACCGCAGCCACGTACCGAGTGTTTCCATTGACTCTGGCGCGATTGGCCGCATCAATGTGCGGAACGCACGCACTAAGGCCATTTTGTCTTCGCGTGTGAAAGCTTTCGCCGCGAGCAGGCTCGGAAAACCATGCAGCGGAGCGGGCAGCCACGACGGCCCAAGCACGGAGCGCTGCCCGCCCGGTTCGATCATGGTCATGCTTCGTGTCCAGTGGATTTTGTCTTCAACCCCGATGCGCCGGTAAAAGGCGATCAGGTTGGTGCAGCAACCGAAGAGCACGTGCTGGCAGTTGTCGATGACCTCATCGACGCCGGGATGGCGGTATGAACTCGCGCGTCCACCGAGATAGCCTCTTCTCTCGACGAGATGAACTTTTAGCCCGCTGCATGCAATGGCGGAGGCAGCGCTTAGGCCGGCCACCCCTCCGCCGACCACGATCACCGATTTTTCCCTGCCTGCCGGCAAACAGTTCCCTTTCGAAATACTTCTTTGGATCTCTTCTATCATCGCCGATAGGCATGCAGCCACGGCCTAAGCGCTTGGCAAGGGATGAATAGCTCGATTGTCAGCGTGGGATTTTGCGAGCGAAGCGACCGGCTGCTCCATGCAATGGTAATTTGCGCGGCTGCAATGGCCTCATGCGAGCGGCTGCTCCATGCATTGGTGGGCAGTGAGGGACTCGAACCCCCGACTTCCTGCTTGTAAGGCAGGCGCTCTAACCAACTGAGCTAACCGCCCACGCGAGGCGTGGAGTACGTCTCTAATAATGATAGCAGCGCGTGGGCCGCGCGGAAGGATCTCCGGCCGCTGGTTGATAGACTCCTAGTTGGTAGACTCGAGGAGTGGGCCGACTTATCGTCAACGCCGACGATTTTGGACTGACCCGCGGCGTGAACCGGGCGATCGTCGAGTTGCACACCGCGGGCCTGCTGACCAGCGCTTCCCTGATGGCGCGTGCGGGTGCGACCGAAGAAGCCATCGCAATGGCGCACGCCAACCCGTCGCTGGCCGTAGGTTGCCACATCGTTCTCATCG
>JBAWFY010000584.1:0-4212 GCA_049592335.1 Occallatibacter sp. | reverse complement strand
CACGCCCAAGGCATCGTGCACGCCGAGGTCTTCATCTCCGTCGGCGTCGTCTATCTGTGGCGCAACTTCGATCCGCGCTGCTTCGAGCCCATCTTTGCCGCCCTCGAACGCGCTCGCGAGCGCGCTGCACGCGAGTTCAACCTTTCGCTCTACTGGATCTTCGACGCCGTCCGCCACTTCACCGTCGCAGAGGCCGAGCGCGTCTTCCTCAAGGCCGCCGAACTGCGCCGCTACTATCCGTCGATCGTCGGCATCGGCCTGGGCGGCGACGAACGCCGCACCGGTTCCGAGGCGTTCCACGCTCTCTACACTGAAGCCGCGCGGGCGGGATTACGGCTGACCAACCATGCCGGCGAAACCACCGGCCCCGAAGCCATCTGGGAAGCCCTCGCCATCGGCTCCGAGCGCATCGGCCACGCAGTCTCTGCCATTCAGGACGAGAATCTACTTCACGAGCTAAAAGCGCGGAACACGGGGATAGAGCTGAACCCGACCTCCAACGTCCGCACCGGCGTCTGCCCCTCTTTCGCCGCGCATCCCCTGCGCCAATACTTCGACCGCGGCCTCCTGGTCACCCTCAACTCCGACGATCCCGCTTTCTTCGGCTCCGATCTGGCTAACGAATTCCTCCTCGCGCACACCGAGCAGGGATTCACGCGCGACGAGCTGCGCCAGCTGGCTCGCAATTCCATCCGCGCCAGCTTTCTTCCCGAAGCTGAAAAGGCAGTGTGGCTTACCCGAATCGACACTCTTGAGTAAATACCGCCGCGTTTTCCGCACCGCATCGCGGGCCCGCGAAATGCATTCTGCGCTATCATGTTGGAGTAGGAGGCTCCTCCGCAATGTCCACGCGCGTTCAAGCCATGACCCCGATTGCCGAAACCGAGACGGAAAAGTCCGCGTCCACTGCCTTGCGGATGATCACCTGGTTTTCGGTAGGGATGGCCATCGCCGCGGTGGGTATCTTCGTAGGCGCTGAGCTGCGCAGCCGCTCCCGCTTCAAGAAGCGCACGCCGTATGACTTCTACTCGAATGCCGGGGAGCAGGAAGCGGGCGAATTCGGCGTCGGCATCTAGGGCAGTCCGGCTCTCGCTGCTCCGCCGCGGACTGTGCTGTTCCAGGGCTTTCTGCCGGTCTGCCTCTCGTTGGTCCGGCCGCAGGCATTCCCTTCTTCAGATCGGTTTTGAGTGATGCCGCCTCCGGGCAGCATGGCTGCGTTTGGGGTGGGATTCGTGGCCGGTTCGACTCTCACCGGCTCGCCTTCTAACCCCTGATCCCTGCCGTCAAAAACTCCTGAAAGACCTCGTTTGAGATCAGCCGTCCCCGCACGGTGAGTTGCGCCCGCTCACCATTGAACACAAGCAAGCCATCTTCGACCAGCCGCTCCACTGTCTCCATCGCCGGATCGAGCAACTCCGCGCCAAATTCGCAACGGAGCGCCGCCACGTCCACGCCGGCATTCGTGCGCAGCCCCAGGAACCACGCTTCTTCGAGCTGTGGTGCGGGCCCAAGCCATTCAGTTTCTATTTCTCCTGCCCCCGCCAAATACGCCGCCAATTCATCGGTGGTGGTCGCGCGCAGCAGCGGCCGTGGCTCGGTCTCTTTCGCGGCGCTTGTCGAACAGGCTGCCGCACGCAGTGCCGACGACGCGTCCAGCCCAACGCCGAGGTACGGCCGCCTTTGCCAGTACCGAAGATTATGCCGGGAGTAAAAGCCTGGAAGGCTGAAGTTGGAGATCTCATATTGGCGCAATCCCGCCGCCTCCAGCCGCTCGATGGCCTGCTCGTACATACGCGCAATGGCATCGTCGCTGGGCACGAGGCCCGCGCGGTATCGCGCTCCGCCTTTCAGCATCTCGCGCCCCAGGCGTGAGTCTTCGTCCACCTCGAGCATATAGACGCTGGCGTGCGGGGTTTGCGATTCGATCAACGCATCGAGCGACTCCTCCCACGAAGCGAAAGTTTGCCCGGCCAGGCCTGCAATGAGATCGACGTTCAGGTTTGCGATCCCGGCTGCGCGCAGGCGATTAAGGTCCGTCTCGACGATCGCACGACTGTGCAGCCGGCCGCTGGCGTGGGCTTCGCTATCGACAAACGACTGCACGCCCAGGCTCACGCGGTTTACGCCTGCAGCGGCCATGGCATCGAGGGTTGCGTCGGCCAATTGCCCCGGTGCGCACTCCATGGTGATCTCGGCGTCCCGATCGAGATCGAACTCCGAGCGGATAATTGCGAAGAGCTGCTTCAGGAGTTCTGGCGCGAGCAACGACGGCGTGCCTCCGCCCAGGTACACCGTATCCACACGCCGTGGGAGTTCCGCTCCGACGCGTGCGGCCTGCGTTTGCGCCCCAGCCAGTTCCGCGATCACTCGCTCCACATAGCGCGCGTGATCCGATGCCGGAAACACTCCCGAGGCGAAGTTGCAATAAGTGCACTTCGACCGGCAAAACGGAATCGAGATATAAATGCCCAGTGCGTTCTCGGCGCAGCGCTCCATGAAAAGATTGTTTCATGCGCGTTCGCGCTGCGCTTTCCACGCAGCCACGCTTCCGCCCATGAAATGATGGAAAAGAGGAGATCCGCTTGAAGGCGTGGCCGGTTTTGGCGATTAGTATCATCCAGGCGATTCTCCTTCTCGTGCATTGGTTCGTTTTCTCCACCTGGATTGCCTTCTGCCCCGGTCTTGGTCCCTCCGCATTAGTTGGCCTGCGCGTTTCCATGCTGGTTCTGGCCTTCAGCTTTGTGGCAGCCTCGCTGCTTGCGTTCCGTTTTTCGAATGTCGTCGTTTCGTTTGTTTACTGGCTCGCGGCCGTCTGGCTCGGCTTCCTCAACTTCTTTTTCTGGACGTCGTTCCTTTGCTGGATCGTATGGTTTGCGTTGCGGCTGGCACATGTTCCGGGATCTTCGCGGCCGCTGGTTGCCGGCGTGCTTTACGGAGTTGCGGCGCTGACCGGCGTTTACGGGCTCATTAACGCACGCATTCTTCGCATCCGCAAATTCACGGGCACGCTTCCAAATCTTCCTTTGTCCTGGCGTGGCCGCCGCGCGGTTGTGGTCAGCGATTTGCATCTGGGATCGATTAACGGAGTGGGTTTCTGCCGCCGCGTTGCTGCCAAGGTCAGCAGCCTCCAGCCCGACATTGTTTTCCTCCCCGGCGACCTCTACGACGGCACCAGAGCCGACGTCGATCGCGTCATCGCGCCGCTCAGGCAGCTCGCGCCGCCACTCGGCCTCTACTTTTCGACCGGCAATCACGAGGAGTTTACCGATCCTGCGCACTACATTGAGGCCATTGGCCGCGCTGGCGTCCATGTGCTGCGCGACGAACTCGTCGACGTCGACGGCTTGCAGGTAGCGGGCGTCGATTATCACAGCAGCTCCTCGCCACTGCGCATGAAGGCCGCTCTCGACGGCATGAAGCTCGATCGCACGCGGCCATCGATCCTGCTGAACCACGCGCCCACTCGGCTGCCCACCGTGGAGCAGGCGGGATTCAGCCTACAGCTCTCCGGCCATACGCACGGCGGCCAGTTTCTGCCCTACACCTGGATCACGAAGAGCATCTATGGCCTCTTCACCATCGGACTGCATCGCTTCGGTGCGCTGCAGGTTTACACCTCCGCCGGCGCGGGAGCCTGGGGACCACCGATGCGCGTGGGCACGCAGCCTGAGGTGGTGCTCATCACACTTGCGTAGCGGGGCTTTCCCTTATTCTCAAGCTTGCAAAGGAGGAGACCGCTTTGAATCCCGTAGCCTCTTCGCCAGTTCGTTCCGGAGCTCGCGTGGTGCGCACCAGTCTTTCCGGCCGCGATCTGCTGATGAATCCGCGCCTCAACAAGGGGACGGCATTTACCGCCAGCGAGCGCGACGCCTTCGCTCTGCACGGCCTGTTGCCGCCCCACATCGGCACGCTCGAGGACCAGCGCGAGCGCCGCAAGCGCGTTCTCGATTCGCGGCCCACGGCCTTCGGCAAATACTCCAACATGCGTGACCTCCAGGACAACGACGAGACTCTGTTCTATTCGCTCATCGCGCACAACGTCGAGGAGTTGTTGCCGATCGTCTACACACCGGCCGTGGGCGAAGGCTGCCAGCGCTTCTCCGAAATCTGGCGCAAGCCGCGCGGACTCTTCCTGAGCTACTCAAATAAGGAGCGCATCGAACAGATCCTTGCCAACCCGGCTTACGATGGGGTGCGCTGCATCGTCGCCAG